>NZ_JABDWV010000025.1:0-51323 GCF_019685435.1 Rhizobium sp. NLR10b
CGGTGATGGTCGGCGATGCCGCCAAGTGCAAGTGGATCTCCGACCTGCTGCTCGACAATTGCGGCGTCTATGTCCAGCCGATCAACTATCCCACCGTGCCGAAGAAGACCGAGCGGCTGCGCATCACTCCGACACCGCTGCATTCCGACGCCGATATCGCCCATCTGGTCGACGCCCTGCATTCGCTTTGGTCGCGCTGCGCGCTGGCAAGGCACGTCGCCTGATCTAACGATCGCCTGGGTTCTCACGCGACGAATCAGAACCTCCCATCGGAGGTTCTGACGCCGATTGTTGTTCGTACTCATTAGCTGGATAAGATTATCAGCGCTGCCCTCTAGGGGCGAATGACGCAATGCGGTCCCATGGATTCGCATCGGCCGTTTCCACGCCTTCCTTCCTGCGATCCACGCCTCACTGCTCCGTCTCTCGAAATGCATGAGAAAACCTTTTCTCACTTGACAGAGGGATTGGTAAAAGCTTTTCTCAAACCAATTCAGAAGGAGGAAGGCCTGAACATATCGGGAGGAAAAAGGGGCAGGATCACCATCCATGAGGTGGCGTCGGCTGCCGGCGTGAGCATCTCGACGGCGTCGAAGGCGCTCAACGACACCGGTCGGATGGGAGCGGAAACACGCGAGCGGGTGAAGCGGATCGCCGGCGAAATCGGATATCGGCCGAATGCGCTGGCGAGAGGTCTTCTCAGCAAACGCAGTTTCACCATCGGGCTGCTGACGAACGACACTTACGGCCGTTTCACGCTGCCTGTGATGGCGGGCATTTCTGACGCTCTCGTCGATCATGGCGTTTCAGTTTTCCTGTGCGCCATCGAAGACGATCCGGCGCTCGCCCAGATCCATGTCGACGCGATGCTGGACAAGCAGGTCGACGGAATCATTGCAACCGGCAAGCGGCTGGACAGGCGTCTGCCTGTCGACCTGTCGAATTTGCATGTGCCTGTCGTCTACGCCTTCACGGAGGGGACGCAGAACAGCGTTACGTTTCGTTCGGATGATGAACAGGGTGCGAGGCTGGCGGTGGAATGGCTCGCGACGATCGGGCGGCGGCGGATTGCCCATATCACCGGGCCGGAAGAGTTCTTTTCGGTGCGGGAGCGGGCCGGCGCCTATCATCAGGTAGCGGGCCACCGCGAGCCGGTGCTCTATGGCGTTTGGTCGGAAAGCTGGGGCCATGAGGCGGTCGAACAGCTCTGGAAGAGGCCGGGAGAAAAACCGGATGCGCTCTTCTGCGGCAACGACCAGATCGCCCGGGGTGCGGTGGATGCGCTGCGCGAGCGCGGCGTCAAGGTGCCGCAGGACGTCTCGGTGATCGGCTTCGACAATTGGGAGATTGTCGCGGCCCAGACGCGGCCGCCGCTGACGACGGTGGATATGGAGTTGAAGGAGTTGGGGCGGCAGGCCGGATTGACGGTGCTGGCGCTTGCGGAAGGACGGCCTGTCGAGCCGGGAGTGAGGAAGTTGCCCTGCCGGCTCGTCGTCCGGCGGTCATGCGGAGGTAGGACCCCCGAGGAATGATAATCAGGGAAATGAACAAGGCGCGAGGAGATGCGCCATATTGGGAGGAGTGTCATGATCAAGCGTCTATTGGCGGCGACCGGCATCGCTACCTTGTGCCTGGTGTCGGCTGCATCGGCTGCCGAGAACGTCGAAATGTGGGTCCGATCGGGGATTGGCGATGCCTTTAAGAAGGTCGTCGAAGCCTATAATTCCAGCCATGAGAACAAGGTCGTGATGACCGAAGTGCCGTTCTCCGAGCTGGTGCAGAAATATGCGACGGCAATCGCCGGCGGACAGGCGCCAGATGCCCTGTCGATGGACCTCATCTACAATCCTGCCTTTGCCGCGGCCGGACAGCTGGAAGACCTGACGGATTGGGCGAAGTCGCTTCCCTATTTCAACTCGCTTTCGCCGTCGCATGTCCGCCTCGGCACCTATCAGGACAAGATTTACGGGCTGCCGCTTTCCGTCGAAACATCGGTCTTCGCCTGGAACAAGGATCTCTACAAGAAGGCCGGTCTCGACCCGGAAAAGGCGCCTGATAACTGGGACGAAATCACCGCCAATGGGGAGAAGATCCGGGCTCTCGGTGACGATACCTACGGCTTCTATTTCTCCGGCGGCGGCTGTGGCGGCTGCATGATCTTCACCTTCACCCCGCTCACCTGGGGTGCCGGCGCCGATATCCTGTCGGCCGACGGCAAGAAAGCGACGCTCGATACGCCTCAGATGCGCAAGGCCGTCGATATTTACCGCAACATGGTCAAGAAGGACCTGGTGCCGGCGGGTGCGGCCAGCGACAACGGTACGAACTTCCTGACCTTCACCAATGGCAAGATCGGCCAGCAAAGCCTCGGTGCCTTCGCTATCGGCACACTGGTGACCCAGCATCCCGAGATCAATTTCGGCGTGACCCTCATTCCCGGCGTCGACGGCAAGCCGTCGTCCTTTGCCGGCGGCGACAACTTCGTCATTACCAAGGGCACGAAGAAGATCGACGCGGTGAAGGAGTTCCTTGAATATATCTATTCGATGGACGGCCAGAAGATCATGGCGAAATATGGCAGCCTACCGACACGCGGCGACATCGCCGACAAGGTGCTTGAGGGCCTCGACCCGCGAATGCAAGTCGGCCTCAAGGCGATCAGTGTCGCCAAGACCCCTTATACGCTGCAGTTCAACGACCTCATCAACAGCGCCAATGGTCCGTGGGCAAGCTTCACCAACGCGGCGATCTTCGGCGACGACGTCGACGGTGCGTTCTCCAGCGCCCAGTCGGAAATGCAGTCGATCATCGATAGCGGCCAATAACTCTCCCAAGGCCGCGGCCGGGGAGCGGTGGCAGCTTCCCGGCCAATTTCCATAGACAGATGCGGAGCGATTGATGACCGGTTCCGGTTCAGAGACCCTATTGCCTCGGCGCAAGCGTCGGCGCAGATCCAACTGGCGCGGCCTTGCCTACATCGCGCCGGCGATGGCGCTGGTCATCGTCTTCTTCGTCATGCCGGTTCTCTTCACGGGGTGGATGAGCCTTCATAACTGGCCGCTGATGGGAGCGTCGCGCTGGATCGGCTTCAACAATTATTTCCGCATGTTCAACGATACTCGTTTCATGGCGGCACTGAATTTCACCGCCTATTACACCGTGATCGTCACCATCGCGATCTTCGCCATCGCCTTTCCGCTGGCCATCTTCGTCGAGAGGGATAGGCAGTTCGTCAGCGCCTACCGCACGATCATCTTCCTGCCTGTTGTGGTCGGCCTTGCCACAGCCTCGCTGCTCTGGGTCTGGCTTGCCAATGTCGATAGCGGTTTCATCGGCCCGGCCTTGAAGGCACTCGGTCTTCTGGAAAAGAGCCCCAATCTGCTTGCGACCTTCGACACAGCCTTCCTGACTGTTGTGGTGATGGTCGTCTGGAAGATCGCCGGCTTCACCATGATCATTCTGCTGACCGGGCTGCAGGCCATTCCGTCCGAGCTGACGGAGGCAGCCCGCATCGACGGCGCCGGCCGCTGGCAACGTTTCCGGCATCTGACGCTGCCGCTGATGCGTAAGACGATCGCGCTGGCGTTGATCGTCTCGGTCACCGGCTCGATCCTCGCCTTCGACCAGTTCTACATCATGACGGCCGGTGGACCGCAGAACAAGATGATCTCGGTGGTCTATTACATCTTCAACCAGTCCTTCGTTTCGTTCAATCTCGGTTACGGCGCAGCGCTTTCGATCGCGCTTCTCGCCATCCTGGTCGCCATCAGCATCGTGCAGCTCTGGCTGCTTCGCGTCGGGGAGGAGCGTCCATGACGACGTCAAGGCAACGCCGCGCCCGCAAGGCCATCCGTACGAAATCGGCCTATCATCTCACCGGCATCGCCATCTCGATCTTTTTCCTGGCGCCCTTCGCGATCACGCTGCTCGCCTCCTTCCGGCCGGGTACCGAAGCCAGCCTGCCGCCCTTGCCGCCGTGGCCGACATCCGGCGTCAGCTTCGATGCCTATGCGCTGCTCGATACGTTCGGGGCCGGCATCTGGCAGCACATGATCAATTCGCTGTTCGTTTCGGTGGCGACCGTCGTGCTGACCGTCGTCGTCAGCCTGCTCGCCGGCTACGGTTTCTCGCGTTACCGGTTTCCGATGAAGAATGCACTCTTTGTGCTGATCATCGCCACGCTGATGATCCCGTTCCAGTCGATCCTGACGCCGCTCTTCATCATCCTGGCAAAACTCGGCCTCAACAATTCGCTGCTCGGGCTGACGCTCGTCTATGTGACGCTGCAGCTGCCCTTCTCCGTCTTCATGATGCGCAACGCCTTTGACGCCGTGCCGAAGGAGATCGAAGAGGCCGCCCGCATCGACGGCGCCCGCGACCTCAGGCTGCTGGCGCGCGTTCTGTTGCCGCTGGTACTTCCAGGCGTCGCGACGGTGGCGATCTTTGCCTTCCTCAATGCGTGGAACGAGTTTCTCGCCGCGCTCGTGCTGCTTTCCAGCAATGAGAAATACACCCTGCCGGTGCTGATGACGGCGGTCCGCGCCGGGCGGCTCGGCGCCATCAACTGGGGAGCGGTGCAGGCCGGTGTCGTCGTCATGACGATCCCCTGCCTGATCGTCTTCCTGCTCCTGCAACGCTACTACATGCGCGGGCTGATGGCCGGCGCGGTGAAATGACCTCGAACAGGATGATTTAAGGCCGGGTCGGTCCTTAAATTCGAATCCTGTTCTAAATTAGAGAGTTAGAGCATGATGTCGTCCGGAAAAACCGCTCACACTTTTCGGCATCATGCTCTAGGGAAAGTGGAGCCCATGACCAAGTCAAGCAACGACCGCCAGTTTCGCCCCGTCGCCGTTCCCGATGTCGAGCTCGGCGGCTTCTGGGGCAAGTGGCAGGATGCCGTCTGCAATTCGACCGCCGAGACCCTGCTCGACCGCTGCGTCGAAGCCGGGATGTTGAAGGCGATCGACGTCAGCCAGCCGAGCCCGGGCGTCGTCATTCCCATCCAGCCCTGGGGCGGGACGACGCAGATGTTCTGGGATTCCGACCTCGGCAAGTCGATCGAGACGATCGCCTATTCGCTTTATCGCCGGCCGAACCCGAAGCTCGAGGCGCGGGCCGACGAGATCATCGACATGTATGAAAGGATGCAGGACAAGGACGGCTATCTGAACGCCTGGTTCCAGCGCGTCGAGCCATCCCGCCGCTGGACCAACCTGCGGGACCATCACGAGCTCTATTGCGCCGGCCATCTCATGGAAGCCGCGGTCGCCTATTATCAGGCGACCGGCAAGCGCAAGCTGCTCGATATCATGTGCCGCTACGCCGATTACATGATCAAGGTTTTCGGTCATGGCGAGGGGCAGATACCAGGCTATTGCGGCCATGAGGAAGTCGAGCTGGCATTGGTCAAACTTGCCCGCGTGACCGGCGAGAAGAAATATCTCGACCTCTCGAAATTCTTCATCGACGAACGCGGCACCGAGCCGCACTTCTTCACGGCCGAGGCTGCTCGCGATGGCCGCAGCGCTGCCGACTTCCATCAGAAGACCTATGAATATGGCCAGGCGCACCTGCCGGTACGCCAACAGACGAAGGTCGTCGGCCATGCTGTGCGCGCCATGTATCTCTATTCCGGCATGGCCGATATCGCCACCGAATACAAGGACGACAGCCTGACGACGGCGCTGGAAACGCTCTGGGACGATCTGACCACCAAGCAGATGTACATCACCGGGGGCATCGGCCCGGCCGCGTCCAATGAAGGCTTCACCGATTATTACGACCTGCCCAATGATACAGCTTATGCGGAAACCTGCGCCTCTGTCGGTCTGGTCTTCTGGGCAAGCCGCATGCTCGGGCGCGGGCCGGACCGGCGCTATGCCGACGTCATGGAGCAGGCGCTCTATAACGGCGCGCTGCCGGGTCTTTCCACAGACGGCAAGACCTTCTTCTATGACAACCCGCTGGAAAGTGCCGGCAAGCACCACCGCTGGAAATGGCACCATTGCCCCTGCTGCCCGCCGAACATCGCCCGTCTGGTGACGTCGATCGGCTCATACATGTATGCAGTTGCCGATGATGAGATCGCCGTGCATCTCTACGGCGAAAGCACCGCCCGGCTGAAGCTTGCCAACGGCGCCGAGGTGGAGTTGGAACAGGCTACCAACTATCCGTGGGACGGCGCCGTCGCCTTCACTGCCAGGCTGAGAAAGCCGGCCCGGTTTGCGCTGTCGCTGCGCATTCCGGACTGGGCGGAGGGCGCAACCCTCAGCGTCAACGCGGCGATGCTCGACCTCGGTGCCCATGTCCGCGATGGATATGCGCGGATCGACCGCGAATGGGCGGACGGTGATAAGGTGGCCCTCTACCTGCCGCTGGCGCTTCGCCCGCAATATGCCAATCCGAAAGTGCGCCAGGATGCCGGCCGCGTCGCCTTGATGCGCGGTCCGCTCGTCTATTGCGTGGAAACAACGGACAATGGCAAAGATCTCAACGCCATCGTTCTGCCCCGCGAACTCCCGGCTGCCGAAACCGTCGTGCTGAAGGACCTCAATGATGCCGTCGCCCTCGATCTCAAGGTCGAGCGTGAGGAAACATCGAATTGGGGCAATTCGCTCTACCGCAAGGCGCCGGCCGAAAGGCGGGTCGCCACCGCACGCTTCGTGCCCTATCATCTCTGGGACAACCGCGCGCCTGGAGAGATGCTTGTCTGGGTCCAGGCGGACAAGTAGGTCGTTTGGGGATGACGAACGGTATGGGCAACAAGAGCGTCGTCCTTCAGGACGTGCGAAAGAGCTATGGCAATCTGCAGGTGGTGCACGGCATAGACCTGACGATCGAGGAGGGCGAATTCGTCGTTTTCGTCGGTCCGTCCGGCTGCGGAAAATCGACGTTGCTTCGCATGATCGCTGGCTTGGAGGATGTGACCGATGGGGAGATCGAGATCAAGGGACGGCTCGTCACCGATCTCGATCCATCCGAGCGCGGCATCGCCATGGTGTTTCAATCCTACGCGCTCTATCCGCATATGAGCGTGCGCGAGAACCTCGCCTTCGGACTGAAGATGGCGCGCACCAGTCCCGCCGAGATCGAGATGCGCGTCAAGGCAGCCTCGGCGATCCTGAAGATCGACCATCTGCTCGACCGGCGCCCCGGCCAGCTTTCCGGCGGCCAGCGCCAGCGTGTGGCGATCGGCCGGGCGATCGTGCGCGAGCCGGATGTTTTCCTGTTCGACGAACCACTCTCCAATCTCGATGCGGAACTGCGTGTTTCCATGCGCATCGAGATCGCCCGCCTTCATCGCGAGCTCGGCAACACGATGATCTATGTCACGCATGACCAGACCGAGGCGATGACGCTCGCCGACAAGATCGTCGTGCTGCGCGACGGCCGCGTCGAGCAGGCCGGAACACCGCGGGAAATCTACGAAAATCCTTCGAATACATTCGTGGCGGGCTTCATCGGCTCGCCGAGGATGAATCTCCTGAATGCCCGATGGAGCGAAGACGGTCTGGTCGACGTTGCCGGCGGGCGCGTCGAAAGTGGCCTGCTGCCGAAAGAAAGGCCGGCCGGTGCAGCCGTGACGCTCGGTCTGCGGCCGGAGCATCTGAAGGTGGCGCCTGAGCTCACTGGCAGCCTGACGGCAAGGGTCGATTTTTCGGAATATCTCGGCGGAACGCAGTATCTCTACTGCCAGCTCAGCGATGGCCAGTCGCTCACCGTCGAGCACCGGTCGCCGACCAGCATTGCGGCCGGCGAAGAGGTCAGCCTGCAGTTCGAGCCGTCGAATTGCCGATTGTTCGATGAGGGCGGTAATCGGCTGCGATAGCTGTAGCCGCCCGGCCCCTCACCCGACGAGATCGAGTTTCATCAGCGCCGCCGCTCGCTGCCGGGCTTGCCGGTCGGCGTTGAAAACGTCGTCCATGCCGGCAGCCGGCGGCAGGCCGGCCAGGTCGTCCATGACCCTTTCGGTGACTTCGGCCATGGCGAGGAAGGAGAGGCGCCCATCGATGAAGGCCTCCAGCGCCACTTCCTTGGCGCCGTTCAGCACCGCGCCCTGAACGCCGCCGCGCGTCATCGCAAGACGCGCCAGCCGCAAGGCGGGGAACCGCACCTCATCCGGCGCCTCGAAATCAAGTCTCGCGAGCCTGGCGAAATCCAGCCGCTCGACCGGCAGGTTCGGCCGGCGCGGAAAAGACAGCGCATAGCCGATGGCGGTGCGCATGTCAGGTGCGCCGAGCTGGGCCAGCACCGAGCCGTCGGTATAACCGACCATGGAATGAATGATCGACTGCGGATGGAAGATCACCTCGATCTGCTCGGGCCTCAGCCCGAACAGATGGCGGGCCTCGATCATCTCCAGCGCCTTGTTGAACATCGAGGCGCTGTCGATCGAGATCTTCAAGCCCATCGACCAGTTCGGATGGGCGCGGGCGGTTTCCACCGTCACATCGGCCATCTCCTTCAAGGAGGCGGTACGGAAGGGGCCGCCCGAGGCGGTCAGGATGACACGCTCGACGGCATGGCGCTGGTTTTCTTCCAGCACCTGGAAAATCGCATTGTGCTCGCTGTCGACGGGAAGCAGCCTGCCGCCGCCGGCGCGGATCGCCCCGATGAAGAGATCGCCGGCCGAGACCAGACATTCCTTGTTGGCAAGGGCGATATCGGCGCCACGGCGTGCGGCTGCAAGCGTCGGCGCCAGACCTGCGGTGCCGACGATTGCGGCCATCACCCAGTCGGCTTCGCGGTCGGCTGCTTCCATGAGGCCGGATTTGCCCGACGCCACCGCGATGCCGCTGCCGGAAAGTTCGCTCTTCAGCGCTTCATAATGCCGGTCGTTTGCGGTCACCGCCAACCGCGCGCCGAAGGATCTGGCCTGCCGGGCGAGCAGCTGGACATTGCCGTTGCCTGTCAGAACGGAAATTTCGAAGTTCTCCCGCCCGCCCAGATGTTCGACAACATTGAGGGTATTACGGCCGATCGACCCGGTCGAGCCGAAGATGCTGAGGCGCCGCGGCGCGGTTTTGCCGGTCATCATTTGGAATTTCGCGAAAAATGTCTCTCGTGGGCTCAGGCTCTACTAGGGTTTGGAGGGTGCGGCAAGTGTGCGGTGCAGCAGATATCAGCCCTGTACGGGTTTACAGAGCGGCAGCGGGATGGGATCCTTATGACATTCCTGAAGGGATGTGATTCCCCTGCGGCCTCTCGTCGGCGCATGGGTAATCGGGGCGCTGCGGCGGCTATTGAAAAACGGGCACTTGGCTGCCCTCGGCTTTTTCGGCCAACATTAAATCGAGGATGACATCGGGATGAACGGCTTGGCCGTGCTGCCCGTTCGCGTTCGCTGCGAGCACTTTGGTGCGGTATCGTGCCATTCGATGAGCCGGCACGTGTCAGGGCAAACGATCGGATCACATGACGATATTCAGAATAGCCATCATTCTTCTTGCCACCGTGCCTTCGCTGAGCGTGGCTGCAAAGGCGGACGACCTGCTGATCTGGTCGCCTGCCAAAGTGTCGGATCGATCGTACAAGGCGACAATGGGTTTTCGTCTGCCGGCGGAATGGGAAACGAGCGCTGGTGCCGACGTCGCATTGGCAGCGACAAAAGCCGGTGCGCCGCTGCCCGATTCCGAACAGGCCATGCTCTGGGGCAGGATCACCAAGACGAGCGTCACGCCGGCAGGCCAATCGCAGCAGGGGGCCAGGGTCAGCGTCGATACGCTGCGCGGCAGCGGCGCGCTGACACTCAGCCGCTCGCGCAGCTGGATTCTCTCGGATTCGCTCGACATGCAATCGAGCCGCTCCGTCAGCGTCCGTTACGATCCGGTCGACGCCAGGGAGACTTCGGTGACGGCGTCACAGGCGCTGAAGCTGATCCATCCCTGGACTGGAACCTCGCTTTCGGCCGGCGCGGGCGTCAGCAATGCGAGCGGCGACTTCTCGAGCACGGTGGCGGTCAACCAGGCGATCCTGCCGAACCTCAACCTCGATGCCTCGGTCAGCAATCCGTTTTCTCCCGATGAGGCCGGCAGCGTCAATCTCCGTTATCGCGTCAGCTGGTAACGCAGGAAACCAAACGAGGCCGATGGCGTTTCTTCTTCAGGTCTTTCGGAGGAACGGAATATGGTTTTCAAAGAGCCGACATTTCACGGGCTTGCGCCCGAAGTGGAAGCGGAGATCGCCAATCGCGCATCTCTCGAGGCCGCCGTCGCCAATGCTTTGGCAATTGCCGGCGGCATCGATGCGTCGGATGTGGAAGTGACGATGGAGGAAGATCAGGTCGTGTTGACAGGCACCGTCGGTACTGTCGGGGAGATCGAGCGGGCAACCGCCGTCGCCAGGGCAGTCGAAGGCGTGACTGCGGTGCAGAACCGAATCCTGCTCGGCGGGTCTGCTGTGGGAGAGCCGCACTGACATTGTCGAAACTTGCCCGCGCTTGCGAGCGCCGGCCTTGCCGACGCTATCACGGCGTTACGCCGGCTTGGCCGGTTAACCGGCGAATCGCTCGACGAGGAGCCGGCCGAGCGATCGGTCTTCGCTGTTGTCACCGGTCCCTGCGGGTGATAGGCGATGGCGAGCAGCAGAGCGCTGACGGCGACATAGGCGATTGCCAAAAGAGTCATCTTGATACGCATGATGAGTTCTCCCGTTTTCGCGATAAACGCGGCCGATGTTGCGAAGTTCCTCTTGGCGAAATCAAAGGAAAAGCCCGACCCCAATGCCCGGGCTTTTCATGCATAGACACTGCCTTATCGGCAGATCTGGGTCTCCTTGATGATCGTATGGCCGTGACGGCGGATTCTTTCCGTCTTGGTGAAGCAATCCTCGGAGACGCGGCGCATCATGTGATGGCGGTAGTAGGGGCGGTAGCGATAATAGGGCCCTTCCGAATCGCTATAATAAGGACGCGGGTTATCCGTGGTGATAGTGACACTTGCCGCCTGGGACGGCATGGCGGAAAGGACGGACGCTGCAGCGAGCGTGCAAGCAAGAATGAGCTGTTTCATGACGAGCCTCTCTTTCTGAGTTGGTCATAGTTTCAACTCGCCGGAAGCGCCGCCGGTTCAATCACATAGCGTTACCGATTGTGTCGAAGGCAGAAACCTTTGCGGCCGCGGATCGTTAGCGCAGGGAACAGCCGGAGGCCACGATCGTGGGACAGATTGCAAGGATCATCGCCATTGCCGCCGGACTTGCCGGCGGCACGGTCTTTTCGCAGGCGCCGGAATTTGCGCAGCAATATCGCCAGCGGATCGGCGGGGCGATCGATGAACTGCGTATCATCGTCGAGGACTTCAACCGCCAAGCCGCTCAGCACCATCTCGACCGCCGGCAGGCGCTGAACGCCTATGCCCAATCCTCCGACGATTTCCTGCGCGACCGCGGCGTCTCGATGCAGAGCACGATTACCCGTTACGAAGCACTGCAGTCGCAGCAACTGAAACTCGGCACCGCCGCCCCGGTCGCCAAGCCCTTCGTGCTGCTGAGGAATGCGGATGATGTGGTTTTCGCCAATACCTGGCGCGACTTCGTGCCTGGAGTGCCGATGAGCTTTGCCGGCCTCGTCTGGGGCGTAATCGGTTTTGCCGGCGGATGGGTGGTGGCGGCGCTGCCGGGGCTAGGGGCACGGCGGATCATAAGGAGACGAGGAGCCTATCGTCAGGTACCGCGAGCTTAATACGGGGCAAAGCCGTTCGGCGGTGATCTACAAGACGAGATCAGTCATTCCACCCATTCCCGCAGTGGCCATATGGCTCAGCGCTTGAAAAATGGTGATCCCGGCGCGATTCGAACGCGCGACCCCCAGATTAGGAATCTGGTGCTCTATCCTGCTGAGCTACGGGACCACTTGGATGCCATGCATACAAAAGGCTTGGCGCGAAGCCAAGCCTTAATTCTTGTCAAAGGCCGAGGCGTTGTTCGGCGAGACGGACCCAGTAGGAGATGCCGTGGGCTATGGCTTCGTCGTTGAAGTCGTAGGCCGGGTTGTGGAGGCCGGCGCTGTCGCCGTTGCCGATGAAGATGAAGGCGCCAGGGCGGGCGTTCAGCATATAGGAAAAATCCTCGCCGCCCATCATCGGATCGATTTCGGCATTGACGTTCGCCTCACCGGCAATGGCGCTGGCGATGGCGACGGCATGCTCGGTCTCATCGGGATGGTTGATGGTGACGGGGTAGTTGCGATTGAAGCTGATCTCGGCCTCGGCGCCATGGGCTGCGACCAGGCCTTCGATAATCTGCCGGAAGCGCGTTTCGGCAAGTGTGCGCATGTCGGCGTCCAGCGTGCGGACTGTGCCGGCGAAGGTCGCGTCATTGGGGATGACGTTATGGGCAAAACCGGCATTGAACTTGGTCACCGAGACGACGACCGAGCTGATCGGATCGGCGGTGCGCGAGGCGATCATCTGCAGGTTGGCGACGATCTGGGCGGCGATGGCGATCGGGTCGATCGTCCGGTGCGGCTGGGCGGCGTGGCCGCCGCGGCCCTTGATGGTGACGGTGAATTCGTCGGTCGCCGCCATGATGGCGCCCTTGCGGATCGCAAACTGTCCCACAGGCAGGCCCGGCAGGTTGTGCATGCCGTAGACCTCTTCGATTTCGAAGCGCTCCATCATGCCATCCTTGACCATCAGATTGCCGCCGCCGCCGCCTTCTTCGGCGGGCTGGAAGATGACGGCGACATTGCCGTTGAAATTGCGGGTTTCGGCGAGATATTTCGCGGCGCCGAGCAACATGGCGGTATGGCCGTCATGGCCGCAGGCATGCATCTTGCCGGGTGTCTTCGAGGCCCAGGGCTTGCCGGTAACTTCGGTCAGCGGCAGGGCATCCATGTCGGCGCGCAGGCCGATCGTGCGGCGGCCTGCGCCGTTGCCTTTGATCAGGCCGACGACCCCGGTGCGGCCGATGCCGGTGACGATCTCGTCGACCCCGAATTCCTTGAGTTTTTCAGCGACGAAAGCGGCCGTGTTTTCCACTGCGAAAAGAAGCTCGGGCCGGGCGTGGATATGGCGGCGCCATTCGGCGACTTCGTCCTGCAATTCCGCGGCTCTGTTCAAAATCGGCATATTGGCGTTCCTGTTATCAAATCCCGACAATCACTCGTCGCTTCAAAAGGGCGTGAGGCCCATGCAAATACTTCGTCAATGACCTTTGCCATGTCATAGCCATATAGGCTAGATAGATGAAGGTTGCGAGATTTTCCGGACATCTGAAGGACGAACCGTGTCGACGAGCCACTTCCGTTTGTTTGCCGCCATGCGGCCGTTTCGTTTCATGATTGCCGCGACTGCCGCTTTTGTCGCCTCGGTTTCGCTCGTTCAGGCCAATCCGCATATTCTCGTCGACGTGCAGACAGGCCGCGTACTCGAACACGAAGAAGCCTTCCGCAAGTGGTATCCGGCCTCGCTCACCAAGCTGATGACCGTCTATACCGTCTTCGATGCGATCCGCGCCGGTCAAATCAGCCTCGATACGCCCATCGTCATGAGCAAACGCGCCGCCGCCCAACCGGCCGCCAAGATGTATTTCAAGCCGGGCCAGAAGCTGACGCTCGACAGTGCCTTGAAGATCCTGATGGTGAAGTCAGCCAACGACATTGCGGTTGCGGTCGCAGAAGCCATTGGCGGTACGCAGGAAGGTTTCGTGACCCGGATGAACGGCGAGGCACTGAAGCTCGGCATGACGGATTCGCACTTCGTCAATCCGAACGGTCTGCCCGGCAAAGGCCAGTACACCACGGCGCGCGACCTTGCGGTGCTGACGGTGGCGCTGCGCCGCGAGTTTCCGCAATATGCCAGCTATTTCGCGCTTGAAGGATTCACCACCGGCCAGCAGAACGTCCCGAACCTCAACATGCTGATCGGCCGTTTCGCTGGCGCCGACGGCATGAAGACCGGTTTCATCTGCGCCTCGGGCTTCAACCAGATTGGTTCGGCGACGCGCAACGGCCGCACGCTAGTTTCCGTCGTGCTCGGCACGGACAGTCTCGCGGCGCGTGCCGATGCGACGGCGAACCTGTTGCAGAAGGGCTTTACGACGCAGTTTCCCGGCAGCGACACGCTCGGTTCGTTGAAGCCCTACGGGCCGGGACAAGACCAAGTGACCGACATCACCGCCGATATCTGCAGCGCCAAGGGCGCCAAGATACGCAGCGAAACGCGCGACGAGGTCGGCCGCATGAAGGTGCACTCGCCCTATATTCTGGAAATGGACCACGACCCGCAATTCGTCTTCGCCGGGCTCATTCCGGGGCAGGACCCGCAGCCGCCGCAGCAGCCGGAAAAGGTGGCGACCGGCGATACGGCTGGCGGCATCGCCAACGTGCCGGTGCCGTTGCCGCGCCCGACCGCGTTCTAAGACAAGATGGCTCCAAGGTAAGGCAGATATGAGCGCGTTCAACGACAGGATTCCGGTCACCATTTTGACCGGCTTTCTCGGCGCCGGCAAATCGACGCTGCTGAACCGTATCCTCAAAGACCCCGACATGAAGGACGCGGCTGTCATCATCAATGAGTTCGGTGATGTCGGCATCGACCATCTGCTGGTCGAAAGTTCCGGCGATTCGATCATCGAATTGTCCGATGGCTGTCTCTGCTGCACCGTGCGCGGTGAGCTTGTCGATACACTGGCGAACCTGATGGACGCCGTGCAGACGGGCCGCGTCAAGCCGGTGAAGCGCGTCGTCATCGAAACGACCGGCCTTGCCGATCCGGCGCCCGTCATGCAGGCGATCATGGGCAATCCGGTCATTGCCACAAATTTCGAACTCGACGGCGTCGTGACGGTCGTCGATGCGGTCAACGGACTGCAGACGCTCGACAATCACGAGGAAGCACGCAAGCAGGCGGCCGTCGCAGACCGGCTGATCGTCTCGAAGACATCGATGGCCGGCGCAACGGCGGAGCTGGAACAGCGCTTGCGGACGCTCAATCCGCGCGCGGCGATGATGGATGCCGACGGCGCCGAGGCCGGCAGCGCCGCCGTGTTGGTGAACGGGCTCTATGATCCGGCGACGAAGATCGCCGATGTCGGCCGCTGGCTGCGGGATGAGGATGCGCATGAGGCGCATCACCACGCTCACGGCCACGGTCAGGCTCACGATGGCGATCACCGTCACCACCACCATGGCCGCCGCCATGATCACGGCCATGCGGGTCAGGATCCGCACGACGTCAATCGTCACGATGCTTCTATCCGGTCTTTCTCCATCGTCGAAGAGAGGCCGATCGATCCAATAGCGCTCGAAATGTTCGTCGATCTCTTGCGCTCGGCTCATGGCGAAAAGCTGCTGCGGATGAAGGCGATCGTCTCCGTCTCCGACCGGCCGGAACGGCCGTTGGTGCTGCACGGCGTCCAGAGTATCTTCCACCCGCCGGTGCGGCTGCCGGCGTGGCCGGATCCGCAAGACCGGCGCACCCGTATGGTGCTGATCACCAAGGACCTGTCTGAGGCCTTCGTGAAGGATCTCTTTGACGCCTTCCTCGGTAAGCCGCGGATCGACACACCGGATCGTCAGGCGCTGTCCGACAATCCACTCGCCATTCCGGGTTTGCGAATCTAATAGCGCGCCGCGTCGTTCCTATCGCGTCCGATTCTCAGGCCGATGCGCTGGCGACATGTTTTACCGCTTGCGGATCAGGAAGCGATGACCGCTCTCAGTCTTTTCCGTCTCGATCAGGTCGTGGCCGTCCTCATTGCAGAAATGCGGCATGTCGATCACCGCCAGCGGATCGCTGGTGTCGACGAGGATGAGCGTGCCGCTTGCCAGGGCGGCAAGCTTCTTGCGTGTCTTCATCACGGGCAATGGGCATTTCAGGCCGCGAAGATCATAGAGAACGGGGTTCAAGCCGTTCAGTTCCGCGCCCAGAATTTCCAGAACGGCTTCTTTGCCGCGGCTTCTGCCGTCTCCTGCGGTTCGGGCGCGGGCGCGGCATAAGCGAGCGGATTTTGCATCGGCACCGGCACGACCGCAGGTGTCGCGGCGGCGACGCTCGTTGCCTGCGGCTGGGCCGGCGTTGCGGGTGTGGCGCCGGCCGCGGAGTTGGCGGTGAGGCTCTGCGTCGTGCGCTTGGCCATCAGCTCTTCGAGTTCGGCGACCTTGACCATGCGGCCGGCTTCGAGCGAGGTGCCAGTCGGGGCATAAGCCAGTTCTCGGCCCTTGCGCGTCTTGGCGACCACGGCTTTGCGCTCGGCTTCGGACGGGTCGTACCAGGCCATGCCGTCATATTTGCTCATCGCCTTGGCATATTCGGCGTCATAGGTCTTGCCGTAGGAGGCAAGGGCTGCTGTCAGTGCCGGCGGCGTCGACATGGCAGGGCATTTGCCGGCGGCATTGAAGGCCCCGCCATCGGTTGCCTGCTGGTTGAAGACGTATTTCTTCTCGCAGACATTGACCTCGGGCGGGCGCTTCGTCACTTCGAAATTGTCGTAGCCGACCTTCAGCATCTTCCAGAAGTCATTGTTCGGGTCGAGACGATGCTTGACCATGTTTTCCGCCGTCATGCGGAACGGAAACGCCTGCAGCTGCACCGTCGACTGGCCGCCCTTGAAAGCGTCGCGGGCAAAGGCGTAGATCTCCAGCACCTGCTGGTCGGTCATCGAATAGCAGCCCGAGGACGAGCAGGCGCCATGGATCATCAGATCGGAGCCGGTGCGGCCGTTCACCGCGTCGTAGCGGTTCGGGAAGCCGGTGTTGATCGCCAGATAATATTTGGAATTCGGGTTCAGGTTGGCGCGTGTCAGCTCGTAGAAGCCTTCCGGCGCCTGCCGGTCGCCGGTCTTGACCTTCGGACCGAGGCGGCCGGACCAGGCGCAGATCTTGTAATCGGCGATCTTGTCGAAACGGTTGTCGGTCTTCGCTTTCCAGATCTCCATTGCACCTTCTTCCTTGAAGATGCGGATCATGATGGGCGAATTGCGGTCCATGCCCTTGGCGGCCATGGCGTTGAGGATATGGGGAGGAAGCGGCTGCTCGACCTTGTTCTTGACCTTGGAGAGATCGACCTGCGCGGTTTCCAACGCGTCATTGCAGCCGGTGAGAGCCAGCGCCATGAGGGAAACATAGGCAAAATGACGTATGCGCATCCAAACTAGCCCATAAAGATAGTGCGACCCGGTCCGCCTATGGAGTTCGGGCATTGGAAGGAATCATAGGCGGCTTATACTTTATAAAACCTTACCAGCCTATGACGTGCCTCGAACATCCCCGCAAGCGCGAATGCTACAGATAATATCAATGTGGCCAAGATTTGGCCCCAATCGCTGAAAAGCGCAACTTGTCTTAGAGGTTGCGCCCCATATTGAGGAATTTCTGACGCCGCTCATTGCGCAGCTGTTCGCCGGAACGCGATGCCATTTCGCCGAGCGCATTGGCAATCACGTCGCCGGTTGCGGCGATGACGCTGTCGGGGTCGCGATGGGCGCCGCCGAGCGGCTCGGAAATGATGCCGTCGATGACGCCGAGCGATTTCAGGTCTTCGGCGGTGATCTTCATGTTGGTGGCCGCTTCTCGGGCGCGGGTCGAATCGCGCCAGAGGATGGAGGCCGCCCCTTCCGGCGAAATGACGCTGTAGATCGAATGCTCGAGCATATAGACCCTGTTGCCGGTGGCAATCGCGATCGCGCCGCCCGAGCCGCCCTCGCCGATGACGACGGAAACGAGGGGAACCTTGACGCCGAGACACATTTCCGTCGAACGGGCGATCGCCTCGGCCTGGCCGCGCTCCTCGGCGCCGACACCGGGATAGGCGCCGGCCGTATCCACCAGCGAAATCACAGGCAGGCCGAAACGGTCGGCCATTTCAAGAATGCGGATCGCCTTGCGGTAGCCTTCAGGGCGTGGGCTGCCGAAATTGTGCTTCAGGCGCGTCTTGGTGTCGTTGCCCTTTTCCTGGCCGATGACGGCGACGGGCTGGCCGCGAAAGCGGGCGAGGCCCGCCTGGATGGCGGCGTCCTCGGAAAACTTGCGGTCGCCGGCAAGCGGGGTGAATTCCTGAAACAGCGTCTTGGCGTAATCGATGAAATGCGGGCGCTGCGGGTGGCGGGCGACCTGCGTCTTCTGCCAGGCATTGAGCTTGGAATAGATTTCGACGATCGCCTCGCGGACGCGAACCTCCAGCCTTCCGATTTCATCGGTGGTGTCGATGCTCTCGTCTTCCGTTGCGAGCTTCTTCAGCTCGATGATCTTGCCTTCGAGGTCGGAGATCGGCTTTTCGAAGTCGAGATAATTGTGCATGAGGTGCGTTTCCGTTCCTTGTGCCGCGGGGCGTTTTCCTGGCTCCGCCCCTTGTCGCCGGTCCTATTCGTGCTTTTTCGCCTGTTTGGCAAGGGGGTGATGCGTCTGGACGAGCTGCTGCAGCCGCTCTTCGAGGACATGTGTGTAGATCTGTGTGGTCGAAATGTCCGAATGGCCGAGGAGTTCCTGCACGACACGCAGATCGGCTCCGTTGGCAAGCAGGTGGCTGGCAAAGGCGTGGCGCATGACGTGCGGCGAGATCAGCGACGGCGTCAGGCCGGCGCGGATCGCCAGGTTCTTGAGGTCGCGTGCGAAGACCTGGCGCGGCAGATATCCCTCCTTGGAGGCGGCTGGAAACAGCCAGGCGCTTTCCAGCGGCTCCTTCGCCGCGGCGGTTTCGGCCGCCAGCAGGCGCCCATACGACTTCAGGGCTGCGATCGCCGAATGCGACAGCGGCACCAGCCGCTCCTTGTTGCCCTTGCCGCGGATCATCAGGAAGCGGCCCTCCTGGTCGAGCACGCGGGCGGGAAGCGAGACGAGTTCGCTGACGCGCATGCCGGTGGCATAGAGCAGCTCCAGCAGCGCCAGCATTCGCAGGCGCTGCAACTGGCCGGGGGCCGGATCGTCGGCCTCGGCCTGCGCTTGGGACAGCAGGCGGCCGACCTCCTCGACCCCCATCGTCTTCGGCAGCGGACGCCCCTTCTTCGGCGCGTCGAGAACACCGGTGGGGTCGTCGGTCCGCAGGCCCTCGGCATAGAGGAACTTGTAGAATTGCCGCATGGCGGCAAGCCGGCGTGCCTGCGAGGAGGGCTTGAAGCCCTGGCGCGCCAGCGAGGCGAGATAGGCGGCCAGGTCGGTCGAGGCGGCTTCGGTCAACCTTATGCTGCGGCCATTCAGGAAAGCGCTGACATCGTCGAGGTCGCGCTGGTAGGATTGCAGGGTGTTGGCGGCAGCGCCGCGTTCGGCGCTCATCATTTCCAGGAAGGATTCCACGTGGACGCGGCTTAGATCCATCATCTCACTCACTTCCCTGTCGTGTTGATCGTGCCCGTCGCCGGCGGGTTGACCCGCTCGGAGGGAATACGGATCGTCACGTCGCGCTGCTGCGGCTCGACGAAGGTCACGAGCGCCCACATCGCTCCGTAAACCGCCCCGGCGAGGATCGCGCAGAAGAACAGGAAACGGAACAGGGTCGGCATCCGGCAACTCCTTCATGCTCTGCTTCTGTTATAAGAAGCGTATTCGCAAGTGCAAGAAGCGCTATTCAAGCCATGATTCCCTTGTCCGCGACTTGACGCTCCACCTGCATTTGTCGATACGGTTTGCAAACAAAGTGTGAATGGACCGATGAGTGAACCGCTGCTGACCGTTGCTGACAGCCTGAAAGACAGAGCTCGCGCTGCGCTCGGTTCACGCAATCTGGTCCTCGTCGGGCTGATGGGCGCCGGCAAATCCTCCGTCGGGCGCATCGTCGCCAGCCAACTCGGCATTCCCTTCATCGACAGCGATCATGAAATCGAGCGGGTGTCGCGCATGACGATCGCCGAACTTTTCGCAGCCTATGGCGAAGAAGAGTTCCGGGCGTTGGAAACGCGGGTGATGAAACGGCTCCTCAAGGGTGGACCACGTGTCGTCTCCACCGGCGGCGGCGCCTTCATCAACGACCGCACGCGCAGGCATATCAAGAAGTGCGGCCTTTCGATCTGGCTGAAGGCGGACCTCGACGTGCTTTGGGAGCGGGTCAACAAGCGTGACACGCGGCCACTGCTCAAGACCGAAAATCCGAAGCAGACCCTCGAAAACCTGATGAACGCGCGTTATCCGATCTATGCGCAGGCAGATCTCACCGTACTCTCGCGTGATGTGCGCAAGGAAATCATGGCAGACGAGGTGCTGAAGGCCGTGGTCGAACAGAAAGAAAGTGCAGCATCATGAATGCGATAAGCTCCACCTCATCAGACCAGACGGTGCATGTGCCGCTCGGCGAGCGCGCATATGACATCCTGATCGGGCCGGGGCTGATTGGGCGGGCCGGCGCCGAGATCGCCTCGCGTCTCAAGGCCCGCAAGGCGGCGATCATCACCGACGGGAATGTCGCACCGCTCTATCTCGAGACCCTCGCCGCGAGCCTGAATGCGGCAGGTATTGTCTCGGCCGAGGTCGTGGTGCCGGCCGGCGAAAAGACGAAGAGCTTCGAACACCTCATCGATGTCTGCGACAAGGTGCTCGAAGCCCGCGTCGAGCGCAACGACTGCGTGATCGCGCTCGGCGGCGGTGTGATCGGTGATCTCTCTGGCTTTGCGGCCGGCATCGTCCGCCGCGGCGTGCGCTTCGTGCAGGTGCCGACTTCGCTGCTGGCGCAGGTCGATTCCTCCGTCGGCGGCAAGACCGGCATCAATTCCCCTCGCCATGGCAAGAATCTGATCGGCGTCTTCCATCAGCCGGACCTGGTTCTGGCCGATACGGAGGTGCTGAATACACTGAGCGAGCGAGAATTCCGCGCAGGTTACGCCGAGATCGCAAAGTATGGGCTGATCGACAAACCGGATTTTTTCGCCTGGCTGGAAGCGAACTGGAAGTCGGTGTTTACAGGCGGCTCCGCCCGCATTGAGGCAATCGCTGCCAGCTGCCAGGCGAAAGCCGATGTCGTCGTTGCCGACGAGCGGGAGACCGGCCAGCGGGCGCTGCTCAATCTCGGCCATACGTTCGGCCATGCGCTGGAAGCGGCGACCGCCTATGACAGCCGCCGCCTCGTGCACGGTGAAGGCGTGTCGATCGGCATGGTGCTGGCGCATGAGTTTTCCGCACGAATGAATCTTGCGAGTCCCGACGATGCACGGCGCGTCGAGCGGCATCTGAAGGAGGTCGGCTTGCCGACTACCATGGCCGAAATTCCTGGCGAGCTGCCGCCGGCGGAATCGCTGATGGAGGCGATCGCACAGGACAAGAAGGTCAAGAGCGGCAAGCTCACCTTCATCCTGACGCGCGGTATCGGCCAGTCCTTCGTCGCCGACGATGTTCCGGCATCCGAAGTGCTCAGTTTTCTCAGGGAAAAACATCCTTGACGACGATCGAAGGCGTTCTGACATTTGTCGTGGCCTATTGGCCGGAGATCCTTTCGATCATGGCGCTCGTACTGATGTCCGCCTTCTGTTCCGGCACGGAGACTGCGCTCACCGCCGTTTCGCGCAGCCGTATCCACACGCTTGAGGTCAACGGCGACGAACGCGCCGGCCTCGTCCGTCAGCTGATCGAACGGCGCGACCGGCTGATCGGTACGCTGCTGATCGGCAACAATCTTGCCAACATCCTCTCCTCCTCGATCGCCACCAGCCTCTTCCTCGGGCTGTTCGGCAGTTCGGGCGTGGCGCTGGCGACGCTCGCCATGACCATCATCCTCGTCATCTTCGCCGAAGTGCTGCCGAAGAGCTGGGCGATCTCGGCGCCGGAACGCTTCGCGCTTGCCGTCGCATTTCCCACGAGACTCTTCGTCGCCATCGTCGGCCCGGTGTCCTCCTTCGTCAACGCGCTTGTGCGGCGGATCCTGGCGCTGTTCGGCATCAATCTTTCGCGGGAAGTTTCGATGCTGACGGCGCATGAGGAGCTGCGCGGCGCCGTCGATCTCCTGCACCGCGAGGGATCGGTAGTGAAGGCCGACCGCGACCGCCTCGGCGGCGTGCTTGACCTCAGCCAGCTGGAACTCTCCGACATCATGGTCCATCGCACCAAGATGCGGGCGATCAATGCCGACGATCCGCCGGAAGCGGTGGTGCGCGCCATTCTCGAAAGCCCCTATACGCGCATGCCGCTGTGGCGCGGCACGATCGACAACATCGTCGGCGTCGTCCACGCCAAGGATCTCTTGCGGGCGCTTGCCGAACCGCACATGGAGCCGCAGAATCTCGATATCGTGAAGATCGCGCAGAAGCCCTGGTTCGTGCCGGACAGCACCAATCTCGAGGACCAGCTCAACGCCTTCCTGCGGCGCAAGCAGCATTTCGCCGTCGTCGTCGACGAATATGGCGAGGTTCAGGGCATCGTCACGCTGGAGGATATTCTCGAGGAAATCGTCGGCGACATTTCCGACGAGCACGATAT
This sequence comes from Rhizobium sp. NLR10b, assembly GCF_019685435.1. Taxonomy (NCBI): domain Bacteria; kingdom Pseudomonadati; phylum Pseudomonadota; class Alphaproteobacteria; order Hyphomicrobiales; family Rhizobiaceae; genus Rhizobium; species Rhizobium sp. NLR10b. The sequence goes on from NZ_JABDWV010000025.1 coordinate 22,337, forward strand.
CGAGATGCAGGGCGTGCGCCAGGAGGCGGACGGCTCGGTCGTCGTCGATGGCAGTGTGCCGATCCGCGATCTCAACCGCGCGCTCGACTGGAACCTGCCCGACGAGGAGGCGACGACCATCGCCGGCCTCGTCATCCATGAATCGATGACCATCCCGGAAGAGCGTCAGGCCTTCACCTTCTACGGCAAACGTTTCGTCGTCATGAAGCGGGAGAAAAACCGCATCACCAAGCTGCGCATCCGCCCCGCGCAGGAAGCCGATACGAAACCGGTGTGATCCGGTTGGATTGCCTGCGCCTTATACCCATATAGGCTGCTGGGCCGCTACCAGCGGGTGGGTTCACCCGGTGCCGCCGGTTCGACGGCCAGCGCGTGCAGGCCGGCATCGAGCTCCGGTTTCAACAGGTCGGTGATCGCCCGGTGGCGCGCCAGGCGGGAGAGGCCGGCAAATTTTGCCGAAACGATCCTCACCCGCATGTGGGTTTCGCCGGTGCCTGTGATGTCAGGCTGGTGGCCGGCATGCAGATGGCTTTCGTCGATGACGCTCAAGCGTTCGGGTGCGAAGGCTTCGACAAGTTTTTCTTCGATGCGGGATCGCAGGGTCATCATCCGGTCTTGCTGCTTCGCGAAAAGGGTTCCCACCAAGCCAGCAACATTCCCATTTGTCAATTCTTGTTGTCGCCTCGCGACAGCCTCATAATTAGCGCCGCCATGAGACTTGATTCCAAATATTTCGATCGCATCCGCACACGCCGCAAACGCGAGCAGGAGGCAGAGCAGGCGCCGCCTACCTGCCAGTGGGACGGCTGCGACAAAAAAGGCTCGCATCGCGCTCCGGTAGGGCGCAATGCGGAAGGCCAGTTCTTTTTGTTCTGCTTCGAGCACGTCAAGGAATACAACAAGGGCTACAATTATTTCTCCGGCCTTTCGGACGGCGAGATCGCGCGCTACCAGAAAGAGGCGATCACCGGCCATCGGCCGACATGGACCGTCGGCGTCAACAAGGCGGCGAAGGACAGTCCGCTGCATTCCGAGGTACGCTCCGGCGCCTATACACGCGTTCGCGATCCCTTCGGCTTCGTCAAGGAAGGCGGCAAGGGCAACGGCCCGCGCTTTCCCCAGGCACGCAAGCTGAAATCGCTCGAAAGCAAAGCCTTCGACACGATGGGTCTGCATGCCAACGCGACGTCGGCAGAGATCAAGAGCCGCTACAAGGAGCTGGTCAAGAAGCACCATCCGGATGCCAATGGCGGTGACCGCGGCTCGGAAGAGCGCTTCCGCGCTGTCATCCAGGCCTATCAATTGTTGAAGCAGAACGGTTTTTGTTAATTCCCGTCCTTGCTCTTGGGCTTCAATCGGGTATGGTCCAAATCGGCTGAGGCCGCAGGCAAACGCGGCTCCTATCTGCGTGTTTTCCCGACATCGCCTCGGCCGACCTTCCGGACGCGGCGTTTCTTGTCCGGGACTCTTTCAAGAATGCTCGCACGCGGTCATCATCCCGCCGAGGTTTCGTTTCAGTCCCGGAGAAGTATCGCCGACGTTCCGACCTGGACGGGCGCGGAATAAAATCGCGGCGTCACGGTTGCGACATGGCCTGAGACAGTTTGGCCGGGTGGCTTCACCCGCCTTGGAGACATGATGAGCAAGATCGACCTCGATATTTCAGAACTGCCCGACACCACCGTTTCGGTCCGCGAGACCTTCGGCATCGATTCCGACATCCGCGTTCCCGCCTACAGCAAGGGTGACGCCTATGTGCCGGATCTCGATCCCGACTACCTGTTCGACCGCGAGACGACGCTCGCCATTCTCGCAGGCTTCGCGCATAACCGTCGCGTGATGATCTCCGGCTACCACGGCACGGGCAAATCCTCGCATATCGAACAGGTGGCGGCGCGCATCAACTGGCCTTGCGTGCGCATCAACCTCGACAGCCATGTCAGCCGTATCGATCTGGTCGGCAAGGACGCGATCGTCGTCAAGGACGGGCTGCAGGTCACGGAGTTCAAGGACGGCATCCTGCCCTGGGCCTATCAGCACAATGTCGCGCTCGTCTTCGACGAATATGATGCCGGCCGTCCCGACGTGATGTTCGTCATCCAGCGCGTGCTGGAATCGTCCGGCCGCCTGACGCTGCTCGACCAGAGTCGCGTCATCCGGCCGCACCCCGCTTTCCGCCTGTTTGCCACTGCCAATACGATCGGCCTCGGTGACACCACAGGCCTCTATCACGGCACGCAGCAGATCAACCAGGCGCAGATGGACCGCTGGTCGATCGTGACGACGTTGAACTACCTGCCGCATGATCACGAAGTGAACATCGTCGCCGCCAAGGTGAAGAGCTTCGGCAAGGACAGGGAAGGGCGCGATATCGTCTCGAAGATGGTTCGCGTTGCCGATCTCACGCGCGCCGCCTTCATGAACGGCGATCTTTCGACCGTCATGAGCCCGCGCACGGTCATCACCTGGGCCGAGAATGCCGAAATCTTTGGCGACCTCGCCTTTGCCTTCCGCGTCACCTTCCTTAACAAGTGCGACGAGCTGGAGCGCCCGCTGGTCGCCGAGCACTATCAGCGCGCCTTCGGCGTGGAGCTGAAGGAAAGCGCCGCCAACATCGTCCTCGGAGCCTGAGGCCCGACCGACCATGGCAGCTCGCGGTGACAATTCGAAAGCAAAGCCCGGTGCGCCCGTCGACGTCGAGCCGTTGCGCCGGGCGATATCCGGTTGCGTCCGCTCGATCGCCGGCGACGGCGATGTGGAGGTGACCTTCGCCAACGAACGGCCTGGTATGACCGGCGAGCGCATCCGGCTGCCGGAGCTTTCCAAGCGGCCGACGGCGCATGAGCTGGCGGTCACCCGCGGGCTCGGCGATTCCATGGCGTTGCGCCTCGCCTGCCATGACGAGAAGATGCATACGACCATGGCGCCGCAGGGCTCGGACGCCCGGGCGATCTTCGATGCGGTCGAGCAGGCGCGTGTCGAATCGATCGGCACGCTGCGCATGGAGGGCGTGGCGGCGAACCTGCGCTCCATGACGGAAGAGAAATATGCCAAGGCGAATTTCACCGGTATCGAGCGCCAGGAAGACGCGCCGATCGGCGAAGCCGTCGCCATGATGGTGCGCGAGAAGCTGACCGGCCAACGTCCGCCTGAAACCGCCGGCAAGGTGCTCGATCTCTGGCGCGGTTTCATCGAAGACAAGGCGGGGGCTGAACTCGCTAACCTGTCGGGCGCGATCAACGACCAGCAAGCCTTCGCCAAGGTCGTCCGCAACATGCTGTCGGCGATGGAGATGGCCGAGGAGTATGGCGACGACGACAGCGAAGCCGACAATGACGATCAGTCGGAGCAGGAAGAACAGCCGAGCGGCGACGAGCAGGATCAGGACGAAGTCGACGAGGATGCCGGCACCGATGCCGCCCCCGTCGAGGACAGCGAAGTCTCCGACGAGCAGATGGAGGACGGCGAGACTGAAGGCGCCGAAATCTCCGACGACGACATGATGGAAGAGGGCGAGGACGATTCCGAAACGCCGGGCGAGACCCGCCGTCCGAACACGCCTTTTGCCGATTTCAACGAAAAGGTCGATTATCACGTCTATACCGAAGAGTTCGACGAGATCATCACCGCCGAGGAACTCTGCGACGCCGCCGAGCTGGAGCGCCTGCGCGCCTTCCTCGACAAGCAGCTGGCGCATCTGCAGGGCGCGGTCGGGCGTCTTGCCAACCGGCTGCAGCGCCGCTTGATGGCGCAGCAGAACCGCTCCTGGGATTTCGATCTGGAGGAGGGTTATCTGGATACGGCCCGGTTGCAGCGCATCATCATCGATCCGATGCAGCCGCTCTCCTTCAAGATGGAGCGCGACACGCAGTTCCGCGACACTGTCGTCACGCTGCTCATCGACAATTCCGGTTCCATGCGCGGTCGGCCGATCACCGTGGCTGCCACCTGCGCCGACATTCTCGCCCGGACGCTGGAACGCTGCGGCGTCAAGGTCGAGATTCTCGGCTTTACGACAAAGGCCTGGAAGGGCGGGCAGGCGCGTGAAACCTGGCTCGCCGGCGGCAAACCGCAGACGCCCGGTCGTCTCAACGACCTGCGTCACATCATCTACAAGTCGGCCGACGCACCCTGGCGGCGCGCACGCGCCAATCTCGGGCTGATGATGCGCGAAGGGCTGCTCAAGGAAAACATTGACGGCGAGGCGCTGATCTGGGCGCATAACCGCCTGCTCGCCCGCCGCGAGCAGCGCCGCATTCTGATGATGATCTCGGACGGGGCGCCGGTCGACGATTCGACGCTGTCGGTCAATCCGGGCAATTATCTCGAACGGCATCTGCGCGCCGTCATCGAGCAGATCGAGACGCGCTCGCCTGTCGAAATGCTGGCGATCGGCATCGGTCATGACGTGACACGCTACTATCGCCGAGCCGTGACGATCGTCGATGCGGACGAGCTTGCCGGGGCGATGACCGAACAGCTTGCCTCACTCTTCGAAGATCAATCCGCCCAGCCGCGCGGCGGCCGGTTGCGCCGTGCCGGCTGACGCTCCTGCAAGGAAACACGTGGAATGATGGTCAAGCGCCTCTGCCGCGCGGCATCGGTCTCGCTGTGCCTCGCAGGGGGCGCTCCCGCGGCGATGGCCGGCGACGAAATCCCCGTCATTAGCCGGCAAATTACCGATTTCAGGATCGGATCGTCGCAGACGAAGTTCGGATCGCTGGAATTTCTCGGCGGGCTGGAGATGGTTTCCAGCCGCGCGCTGTTCGGGTCGCTTTCCTCAATCCGTTTCCGGCCGGACCAGAAACACTTCGTCGTCGTGCTCGATACCGGCCAGTGGCTGACCGGCAGCATCGAGCGCGATGCCGGGGGCAGGCTTTCGGGCCTTTCTCAGGTCGAGATTACCCCGATGAAGAACCGCGCCGGCCGCAGCCTCGAGGGCAAGGGCTATATGGATGCCGAGGGCCTGGCGCTCGACGGCGACCGCATTTTGGTCTCTTTCGAGCAAGATCATCGCGTCGACGCCTATCCCGATCCCGGCTTTGCGGAATCGCGCGCGATCGCGACCCTGCCGATCCTCATCCCGCGCACGATGCTGAGCGATAATCGCGGTATCGAAACCATTGCCGTGGCGCCCGCCTCCAGTCCGTTGAAGGGCGGCATGGTCATTGTCTCCGAGCGCGGTCTCGATAGCGAGGGCAACCGGATGGCGGCCATTCTCAGCGGCCCGCTGAAAGGGGTGTTCTCGATCAAACGCGACGGCAGCTTCGACGTTACCGACGGCGCCTTCCTGCCGGACGGCGACCTGCTGCTCCTGGAGCGGCGGTTCAATATGGCCGAAGGCATCGGCATGCGGCTTCGACGCATCAAAGGCGTCGATATCCGGCCGGGGGCCGTCGTCGATGGCGAATTGCTGATCGAAGGCAATTTCAACTCGCAGATTGACAATATGGAAGGACTTGACGTGTTCCAGGCCGCCGACGGCACGGTCCATATCATTATGGTGTCGGACGACAACCACTCGATCCTGCAGCGCAATCTGATGCTGGAATTCCGGCTCTCCGATCGCCACATGCTCAGCGCGGCGTCAGATTGACGTCACATGCATCGGCTATCCCATGGTCGCATCGAGAGCAGTTTTCGGAGGGACAGTCATGGTGCATGTTCATATCATGGGTGCCTCCGGTTCCGGCACGACATCGCTCGGCCATACGCTTGCCGAACGGCTTGATATCGCCCATCTCGATACTGATGATTTCTTTTGGCTGCCGACCGATCCGCCATTCACGACGCAGCGCGGCGCCGAAGAACGCATAAGACTGCTTCTTGCCGAGGCGGCACGGCATGACGGCTGGATCCTCTCCGGATCGGCGCTGAAATGGGCGAGGCAGATCGAGCCGTTCTATGATCTGATCGTGTTCCTCAGGATTGAGCCGGAGCTGCGGATGGCGCGCATCCGTGCGCGGGAGATTGCCCGCTACGGAGACAGGATCGGGCCCGGCGGCGATATGGAAATCAAGAGCGGGGAATTCATGGAATGGGCGGCAAGTTACGACACGGCTGGCCCGGAACGTCGCAGCCTCGCGGCGCATGAGCAATGGTTGGAAACGCAGACGGCCCCGGTCCTGCGGCTCGATTCGTCACGAGAGATCGATGATCTGGTTGCAGAGGTTCTGCTGCATCCCGCCATCGCCGCCGGCGCGGTCCGGCAGCGTCGTTGAAACCATCGTTTAGCCGACGCGCACAGGCTGCATCGGCCGCAACACGTTCATGAGCGCGCCATAGGGCAGCAGCATGACGAGGCCCACGATCATCTTGACGGCGAAATCGCCGAGCGCCCAGGAAATCCAGCGCGGGGCCTCAGTGGAAAATACACCGAGGATCGGGGCCAGCTCGAGCGCGAACGGCTCGTTCGGACCGAGGAAGACGAAAAACGCGGCGAAGGACAGCGAGAAGAACATCACCGTATCAAGCGCCGAGCCGATCAGCGAGCCGACGAGCGGCGCGCGCCACCAGGCCTGGCGGCGAAGGCGGTTGAAGACGGCGATATCGAGCAGCTGGCCGGCGAGATAGGCCGAGCCGGAAGCGATGGCGATACGCGGCACTGACGTAAAGAAGGAGAGCGTCACGCCGACGACGAAGCCGGCAAAGACGACCTTGCGGGCTGCCTGCGGGCCGAACTGGCGGTTGGTCAGGTCGGTGATCAGGAAGGCGACCGGATAGGAGAAGGCGCCCCAGGTCAGGATGTCGGCCAGGTTGATGCCGGCGACTTCGGCGTTCAGCGGAAACTGAACGAGGAAGTTGGAAGCGACGACGACAAGCGTCATCAGGGCGACATAGGCAATCGTATAGCGCGTCTTCAGCATTTTTTTATCCTGGGTGATGCCACCAGTTGGAGTGCTCAGGCAAAGCAAAAGGCCTGACCGGGTTTATCCGTCCAAGCCTTTCGAAGCCGTATGAAAGAAGGGCAGAAGCTTAGGCAGCAACAGCCGCTTCGGCGGTCTTCTTGACGATCTGACGGCGCAGCAGGCGCGCGCGCATCGACAGTTCGTTTTCGCTTGCCTTGATCAGGAAGGCATCGAGGCCGCCACGATGCTCGACGGAGCGAAGGGCAGCAGCCGAAACGCGAAGACGATAACGCTGGTTGAGAGCGTCGGAAATCAGCGTTACCTGGCACAGGTTCGGCAGGAACCGGCGCTTGGTCTTGTTGTTGGCATGGCTGACATTGTTACCAGTCAGGACGGCCTTGCCGGTCAATTCGCACACGCGGGACATTGAACACCTATTCTTGTTTTCTCGGGCCATCGAATTGCCATCCCCGGCAAAACCGGGCTCGCAATCCAACAGGCATGATTGGAAAGTTGCGGTTCTATAGTCAGAGAGGCTGCGCGCGTCAAGCCAAACCTTGGCCTTTCCCGCAATTCCGTCAAAAAGCTGCTGTTTTCTTCCCTTCAAGGCAGGAGTATAGAACTCCCGACAGGGCTGCCGGCGCGGCAAGACAAGGCTTCACTCATGGCTCATTCGGGCAGACGCATTTTCATTTCGGCTATCGCCGCACTGCTTGCCATACCGGCATCGGCGGCCGAGGTCCAGCATCAGACGGTCTATCGGGTGACGCTTGCCGGCCTGCCGATCGCGCGCGCGGCGTTCCTGACGCAGATCGAGGACGATCACTCTTACAAGATCGCCGGCGATATCAAATCCGCCGGCCTTGCCGATCTCGTCAAGACCATCTCGGCTAAGACCAGCGTCACCGGCGTTGTCCGTAATGATCGGCTGCAGGCGCTGAAATATTCGCTCTATTACAAGAGCGGCAAGAAGGCCCGCGTCTACGAGGTCAGCTACCGCAACGGCGACATCATATCGGCGACGACGACGCCGCCGCCGAAAAGGCCGAAGAACTGGATCGACGTCACGCCGGGCGACATGCGTTCGGTGCTCGATCCGATCTCCGGCCTTGTTTTCACCGGGGACACCAAGGTCTGCGCGCAGACGCTGCCGATCTTCGACGGCGAGACGCGCATGGACCTGGTGCTTTCGCCGAAAGGCGACGAGGATTTCAAGACCGATGGCTTCAAGGGCAAGGCGGTCGTCTGCGGCGTGCGTTTCGTGCCGCGCTCAGGCTACAAGAAGGGCCGCAAGGACATCGACTATCTCAGCAAGAGCGACCGCATGGAAATCTGGTTTGCCAAGTCGGACGCGGCAAATGTATATGCTCCTGTTTATGTGCGCATTCCGACCGAATATGGAATGGTGACGATCACTGCCGTCAAATACGGCAGCGTCGGCTGACGGAGCTTTCGCCTCCGTGAAGGAGGACAGGTGAAATTTCGCGCGACGCTGATCGGTTTTACGGCCATTCTGATGTGGTCGTTCCTGGCGCTGTTGACGGCCGGCTCCGGCAAGATGCCGCCCTTCCAGCTGTCGGCCGTCTGCTTTGCGATCGGCAGCATTCCCGGCCTCGTCATGCTTGTCCTCAACCTGGCGCGGCTGGCGTTGCTGAAGCAGCCGCCAAAGGTCTGGATAACAGGTATTGCAGGCTTGTTCGGCTATCATTTCCTCTATTTTACGGCGCTCAGGAACGCGCCGGCGGTGGAGGCGGGACTGATCGCCTATCTCTGGCCGTTGTTGATCGTGGTCGGCTCGGCGCTGCTGCCGGGCGAACGGTTGCGCTGGTATCACGTGGCGGGCGCGCTCGCCGGGCTTTGCGGCACCTTCCTGATCGTCGGCCGCAACGGCATCGATTTCGACGGCGCCTACGCGGTCGGTTATGGGGCGGCCTTCCTCTGCGCCTTCACATGGTCGGGCTATTCGCTGCTGACCAGGCGTTTTGAAGCCGTTTCCACCGATGTCGTTACCGGCTTTTGCCTTGTCACTTCCGTCCTGTCGCTCTTCTGCCATCTCGGCCTGGAGGCGACCGTCTGGCCGGCGACGATGTTCGAATGGGTTGCCGTCATCGGGCTCGGGCTCCTGCCCGTGGGGGCTGCCTTCTACGCCTGGGATTATGGCGTCAAGAACGGTGATATCCAGATTCTCGGTGCGGCAAGTTATGCCGCGCCGCTGCTGTCGACGCTCATCCTGACGCTGTTCGGATTTGCCGAGCCGAGCTGGCGCATTGCTCTCGCCTGCCTGCTCGTCACCGGTGGAGCGGTGCTCGCTGCCCAGGAAATGTTCCGCCGCAAGATTCCGGCGCAGCCTGCGGCAGCCGAGTAGCCCTCAGTCGCCAGGTTTCCAATCCGCCGGCGCCATCTCGAAGCTCGAAAATTCGAAGCCGGGCGAAACAGTGCAGCCGACCAGGGTGAAATCGCCGAGCGATTCGGCCGATTGCCACCAATTGGCGGGAATGATTGCCTGCGGCCGCTCGCCGGCAGGAAGGTTTGTTCCGAGCGTCAGCGTCTCGCTTGCGAACCCGTCTTTCGAGCGGTGCAGCGCCAGCGGCGCACCCGCGTAATAATGCCAGACCTCGACCGCGTCATGGACGCGATGCCAGTGCGAACGCTGTCCCTTTGTCAGCAGATAATAGATCGCCGTCGAATGGCCGCGCTCTCCACCCGCCGTGTCGCGGAATGTCTGCACGTACCAGCCGCCTTCGGGATGCGGCTGCATGCCGAGCTCGCGAATGATCCCCTCAGGCGACATCAGAAATTGTCCTTGCGCTTGCGGATCTCGGCAAAGACCTCCTCATTCGTCTTGCCTTCCATGATCAGATTGCGGCGGATCGCCGGATCGGCGGCGCGCAGAAACGGATTGGTTTCCTTCTCCAGCCCGAGCGTCGTCGGGACGGTGAATTTGCCCTCGGCGCGCAAGGCTTCGATCTCGGCGGCGCGGCTCTTCAGGCGCTCATTGTCGGAATCGACCGTCAGCGCGAAGCGGGCGTTGGACAATGTATATTCGTGGCCGAAATAGACGGCGGTCTCGTCCGGCAGCACGGCGAGCTTCTGCAGGGAATGCCACATGTCGGCGGCGGGGCGTTCGAAAAGGCGGCCGCAGCCGAGGGCAAACAGCGTGTCGGCGGCAAAGAGCAGCTTGTCGTCGACGAAGTGATAGCAGATGTGACCGGCAGTGTGACCGGGGGTCTCGATGACCTTGACCGTGTGATCGCCGAAAAGGAAGCTGTCGCCATCGGCCATCGTCCGGTCGAGACCGGGAATGGCGATAGCCTCGTTGATCGGGCCGATGATCTCGCAGCCGAATTGCTCCTTCAGCGCCAGGTTGGCGGCGACGTGATCGGTGTGGTGATGGGTGGTGAAGATGTGGGTGATCTTCCAGCCGCGCCGTGTCGCCGCTTCCAGGATCGGCGCCTCCTCCGGCGCGTCGATCGCCGCGGTATATCCCGTCTCCGGATCGTGTACGAGCACGCCGAAATTGTCGGTGCGGCAGAGAAAAACGTCTAATTCCAAAGGTTTCATCTTCAAACAATCCCTTGTCCCACGACTCTCGCGGGAATGTAGAGAGTCCGGCCTTGAAGTCCAACCGCCCGCTGATAACATTTATCGCAATGCACGCCGATATCGTCGACCTACGCCAGTTCTATCACTCCGACCTCGGGCGTCTTGCCGAGCAGTCGATCGCCATGGCGCTCTCGTCGCTGTGGGTGCGCCTGCCGCAGGAGCGTCTCGTCGGTCTCGGTTATGCCGTGCCTTTCCTCGATCGCTTCCAGGCCGATACCGAACGCACCTTCGCCTTCATGCCGGCCGGACAGGGCGCGGTGAACTGGCCGATGGGCTCGCTGTCGTCGACGACGCTGATTTTCGATGAGGAACTGCCGCTGCCGGATTCCTCGATCGACCGAGTGCTGATGGTGCATTCGCTCGAGTTCGCGGAAAGTCCGCGCGAGACGCTGAAGGAGCTCTGGCGGGTGCTGGCGCCGGGCGGACGGCTTGTCATCGTGGTGCCGAACCGGCGCGGGGTCTGGGCCCGCATGGAACACACGCCCTTCGGTTCGGGCCGGCCCTATTCCCGCGGTCAGCTGACGCATCTGCTGCGCGAGACGAATTTCACGCCAGGTGCGACCGCCGAAGCGTTGTTCTTTCCGCCCTCGAAACTCAGGACCATCCTGCGCCTACGCCGCGCCTTCGAGCGGATCGGCCGAACCTTATGGCCGGCTTTTTCGGGTGTCATCATCGTCGAGGCGCAGAAGCGGCTCTATCAGGGGTTGCCGGTGGCCGCCCGCGCTTCCCGCCGCGTCTTCGTGCCTGTTCTCGCGCCGCACGGCGTGCCGACCGCACGCAACGGATGAAGTTAATCCGTCATTCTCCTTACACTTGTGTCACGCCCATACCTCTCGACAACAATCACATTCCGCTTTAATGCCACTTGGTCATTTTCCGGAAATCCAAGGTCGACCCATGAGCGTTGAGATCAGCAAGCCCGTTCCGCGTCCCGGTATTCTCGATATCGCATCCTATGTGCCGGGCAAGGAACATGCGCCGGGTGTCGCCCGCGTTTACAAGCTCTCCTCCAACGAAACGCCGCTCGGCGCCAGCCCGAAGGCGATCGAGGCCGTCAAAGCAGCTGCCGACAATCTGGGACGTTATCCCGACGGGCAGGCGATCGAACTGCGCGAAGCGATCGCCGCTGTGCATGGCCTCAATCCGGCAAACATCCTTTGCGGCAATGGTTCCGACGAGCTGCTCGGCCTGCTGTGCCATGTCTATCTGGGCGCCGGCGATGAAGGCATCATCACCGAGCATGGCTTCCTCGTCTACAAGATCCAGATCATGGGCACGGGCGCCACGCCCGTCGTCGTCAAGGAGAAGGACTATACGGTCGACGTCGACGCGATCCTGGCGGCGGTGACGGAAAGGACGAAGATCGTCTTCATCGCCAATCCAGGCAACCCCACCGGTACATACGTTCCCGTCAGCGAAATCCGCCGTCTGCAGGCCGGGCTGCCGAAACACGTCGTCCTTGTGCTCGATGCGGCCTATGCCGAATATGTGCGCCGCAACGATTATGAAGCCGGCATAGAGGTCGTGTCTTCCAGCTCCAACGTGGTGATGACCCGCACCTTTTCGAAAGCCTATGGTCTTGCGGCTCTGCGCGTCGGCTGGATGTATGCGCCCGCCGAGATCGTCGATGCCGTGAACCGTGTCCGCGCTCCGTTCAACCTGAATGCGGCCGCGATCGCCGCCGGCGCCGCGGCCATCCGCGACCAGGCCTTCGTCCAGCAGGCCGTCTCTTTCAACCAGATGTGGGTGGAGACGCTCACCGAGGCCCTCGAAGCGATCGGGCTGAAAGTGACGCCCTCCGTCGCCAATTTCGTCCTCATTCATTTTCCTGACGTCGACGGCAGGCGCGCGGCCGATGCCGACGAGCTCCTGACGAGCCGCGGCTACATCCTGCGCGCCGTGCGCAGTTACGGCTTTTCCAATGCGCTGCGGATGAGCATCGGTCCTGAAGAGGCCAATCGCGGCGTCATGGCCACGCTGCGTGAGTTCATGGGACGGCAGGCATGAGCGTGCTGTTCGATCGCATCGCGCTGATCGGCATCGGGCTGATTGGCTCCTCGCTTGCCCACGACATCCGGCGGCTCGGGCTTACCAAAGAGATCGTCGTCGCAACGCGCAGTGCCGAGACGTTGAAGCGCGCCGAAGAGCTCGGCCTCGGCGACCGCTATACGACCTCTTCGGCCGATGCTGTTCGAGATGCCGACCTCATCATCGTTTCGGTGCCGGTCGGCGCTTCGGAAGGCGTGGCGAAGGAAATCGCCGGCAATCTCAAGCCCGGCGCTATCGTCACCGATGTCGGATCCACCAAAGCGTCTGTGATCGCGCAAATGCAGCCGCATATGCCTGACGACGTGCATTTCATCCCCGGCCATCCGCTGGCCGGCACGGAAAAATCCGGCCCGGATGCCGGTTTCCCCGGCCTCTTCGAAGGCCGTTGGTGCATCTTCACGCCGGTTCCGGGTACTGACGAGACGGCGCTGAAGCGGCTGCGCGGCTTCTGGGAAGCGGTCGGATCGAAGGTCGACGAGATGGATGCGGAGCATCACGACAAGGTGCTCGCCATCGTTTCGCATCTGCCGCATATCATCGCCTACAACATCGTCGGCACCGCCGACGATCTGGAGACGGTGACGGAGTCCGAGGTCATCAAATATTCGGCATCCGGCTTTCGCGATTTCACCCGTCTCGCCGCTTCCGACCCGACGATGTGGCGCGACGTCTGCCTGCACAATCGTGATGCCATCCTCGAAATGCTGGCGCGCTTCTCGGAGGATCTCGCCTATCTGCAGCGCGCGATCCGCTGGGGCGAGGGCGACAAGATCTTCGAACTCTTCACCCGCACGCGCGCCATCCGTCGCTCGATCATCCAGGCTGGCCAGGATGTCGACGCGCCCGATTTCGGCCGCCCCCACGCGCTTGATAAGAAGTAGCGGCTAACGATGGCGGAGGTGGCGAGCGCGAGCCAGGCGGAGGTCGACTGGTTGACGCGCGAGGATGCCACTGCAGGCAAGGCATGGGTCTCGCGATGCGTGGCGTTCGGTGAATATCTCGTCGCCAGGCAGGCCGGGGAGATCGTCGGCTTCCTGCGTTTCTCCCGCTTCTGGGGCAGGATTCCCTATATGGAAATGATCCGCGTCCTGCCCGAATACCGCCGGTCGGGCATCGGCACCGCGTTGTTTCTTGCTTGGGAAGGAGCGATGCGCGGTGAGGGCGCTCGCCTGCTGATGACGTCGAGCGAATGCGACGAGAGCCGGCCGCAGGACTGGCATCGCCGCAATGGATTTGCCGAAATCGGCGCGATCGAGCTGCCTGGCCTGCAATCGGTGCCTGAGGTGTTTTTCATGAAGCGGATCGATTAGGACCTTCCAGCACTCTGACCCGGAAGTCTTAGATCGGCGGGATCTGGCCGAGCGGAATGAAGCCGCTGACGGTGGCATTGCCGCGGTCGACGACGAGATCGACCGAGACCTTGTCTCTGCCGCCGGCCAGCGCCTTCAGCATCTTCGTCGCCGTGTTGACGGTCGAGGCAATATCCGGGAAGGCCTGTTTCAGGCTGTCGCCCCAGGGGCCGAGCCGTTCGATTTCCAGCTTGAATTTTCCGGAGAGAAAGCCCTGCTCGTCGAAGGAAAAGGGGCCGGTGAGCGTCATCACCTTACCGTCGCCGATATCGGCAACGATGCGACGCAGTTCGCCGGCTGAACCATTGAGGCCGTTCGGGTCGCTGCCGTCGATCAGGCCGGCTTTTCCGGCAATCGTGAGATCGATACTGGCGGAGAGTTTCGGGAAGAGCTGCGGCCAATCCTTGATCGCCGTGTTCGCATCCTGCACCGAGATTGCACCGTCGAGATCGGCGCCGTTTTGGCGCAGGTGAATTTCGGTGCGAGCTGCATCGAAGCTGATGGTCTGACCGGTATAGGAGGAAACCGCCGTCGCCTTAAGACCCTCGATGACGGTGGAGCTGTGATCAACGCCCTGCAGCTTGGTCGTCAGGCTCGCCTGCAGATTCGCCCATTGGGCAGAGACCGAAAGGCCGTTTGTGGTGCGGATTTCGGCCGGCGAATCGAGCTCCCAGACGATATGGCTCGGCGCATAGACCTGTGCGGCGGAGCGCAATGCGCCAAAGGTGGCGGAGACGCCGTTGACATTGTCGTCGACATCGACCTTGGAGCAGAACAGACCGATGCGGAAAGGATAGCCGCGGAATTCGATATCGGAGCATTCGCCGGTGACGCCTGCCTGATCGCGCGGCGCGATTGCTTTCAGCACCGTCGCTTTCAAAGCCGATGCGGCATAAAACCAGCCGCCGGTATAAAGCGCGATCACCAGGAGGATGCCTCCGCCCAGCAACGAGAATTTCTTGCTGTTGCCGGTTTGGCTGCTGCCGGATCGGCTTGACGCTGCCATGATGTTCTCCAATGGTGAATCGCAAAGTGATTCCGGTCTGGCGTGCGATATGGACGAATTTTGGGTGTTTGGCTACGGCTCGCTGATGTGGAATCCGGGCTTCGAGTTCCTGGAGCGGGCAGAAGCTCTGGTGCATGGTTACAGGCGTTCGCTATGCGTCCGATCCTTCGTTCATCGCGGCACGCGCGACAATCCGGGCCTGGTGCTCGGTCTCGACAGGGGCGGAGCTTGCCGCGGCATGGCGTTCCGTGTTTCGGCGCACAAATGGGGCGAGGTAATCGATTATCTCCGCGCCCGCGAACTCGTCACCAATGTCTATCTGGAGCGCCGGGTTCGGCTGCAGTTTGCCGGCGGCCGCCGAACGGAAGCGGTGACCTACATCGCTGATCGCGACCACGAGCAATATGCCGGCACGCTCGACGCGGTTGCGGCCGCGCGGGTGGTGAACGAAGCCAGGGGGCAGTCAGGCCCTAACGATGCCTATGTCTTCAACACACTTGCGCACCTGAAACAGATGGGCATTCGCGACCCGTGGCTGGAGCAGGTCGGCAACGAGGTGGAGCGGCTGCGGGCCGGCTGATCAGACCGTCGCCGCCTTCACTTTGCGCAGCTCGGCCAGCCGAGCGATCGCTGTCGGCGGCAACGGCAGATGCGGATTGCGTTCGATGGTATCGATGAGGAGCTCGTCGCTCGCCCGCTCCGTGACCTCGATCAGCTGAGCGAAGAAAGCATCCGGATCCATTCCCGGCATGATCGGCGGCAGGATCCTGACCTTGAAATGGCCGGGATAACGACGGACGCTCCGCCGCGGCCAGAAGAGGCCGGGATGCATCGCAACCGGCACGACGGGAATGCCAAGATCGCGGTACATGCGGGCGATGCCGTATTTATAGACCGGCTCCGCACCCGGCGGGCGGCGGGTGCCCTCAGGATAGATGATCAGCTGGCGGCCGGTCGAAAGCTCTTCCCTAGTGCGTTTCAGCACCTCTACCATCACTTTGCCGCGGGCGCCGCGATCGACCGGGATCATGCGCTGCTTCTTCGCATACCAGCCAAAGAGCGGAATCCACATCAGCTCGCGCTTCAGGATGTAGACCGGATCCTTGAGGTTGGGCAGCAGCGCATAGGTGTCCCAGAAGGACTGGTGCTTCGGCGCCAGGATAAAACTGCCCTCAGGCAGGTTCTGCAACCCCTCGATCTCGAAGGTCGTCCCGACGATCATGCGCATCAGCCAATGGTTGGAGCGCGCCCAATTCTTTGGAATCGCGTAGGCCGTCAGGCGCGGCACCACGAAATAATAGGGCGAGAGCACGATCATCCGGATGATGAGATTGGCATAGAAGATCGTGTTGAAGAGGACGGAACGCAGGGCGATCATGAAATTATCCCGAGGCATGCTCATGCGACCGGCCTACACGATATTGCCCGTCATAAAAAGCGTTTGATGCCGCCGTGATGCAAAAGCTCAGTCTGAGGGGGATACGGCTGCCGAGCGCAGTCCGGTATGGCGGCCGAAGCCGGTGATGTTGCGGGCGCCTGTTAACAGCACCTTTGCATATTCGGCGAGCATGACGCGCATTGCGTTCGGGTCGGTAAACCAGTTGCGGGTCTTCAAATCCGAATTGACCACCGGATAGGGGATGAATTCGATGTCCGGATCGACATAGGAGAGTTCTGCGAGGCTGCGCGGCATATGATAATTGTTGGTGACGACGAGAATGCTTCTGTATCCCCTGGCGTGGATCCAGTTGGAGGTTTCCTCGGCGTTGCCGATCGTGTCTATCGCATCATGGCCGATATCAACGCAGCAGGAGAAAAGATCGGCCGAGCCTTGCGTCATCTTGCGAATCTGCGCTGGCGTGGTCGTCGGGTGGACGCCCGAGATCAGCAGTCGTTTGCCTGCCCCCTTCTGCAGCAATTCCACGGCCTGGTCGATGCGCTGGTAGCCGCCTGTCAGCACGACGATCGCATCCGCCTTCGGCTCGACCGGGGGCCTGAGCGTTGTCACGGAATCGGCAAACCGCAGAAAGCCGCCGAACACCAGAGCGATCGCCAGAACGCAGCCAAAGCCACCCCAGCGCAGCAGGCGGCGGATTGGACCACGCCGCGGCGGCAGGCCCGCCGGACGATCAAGCTCCGGGTCCTGCCGAATCGGATTGCGTGTCGTATCGCCCATGGTCATGAATCGTGATTATACGCTGATTGCGGCGCGGAACAGACGCTTTCACGATAAAACGGCATGGCACGATCAACTTGCGATGCCGTCGGTGCGTGTCGGATCCGAACGCAATGTATCGATTTCATAGATCGTCCGCATGACGGTCAGCCGCGCCGTGACGGTCGTCAGGAGCGCGATGACGATCATCGTCGCGAAGATGCCGGCATAACCGAGTACGCCGACGGAGAAGGTGCCGAACAGCGCCGTTGCCTGATCTGTTTCCGGTGTTGCCAGCGTGCGGCTCTGCCAGAAGCCGGCGGTGGCAAAGAAAAGAGCCGCAAGCGCGCTGCCGATCGCCGAGCCCTTGAAGCTGATCTTCAGAAAATGCTTCTGAAATTCGGTAGCGACGAAGGAGCTCTCGGCACCGACGAAATGCAGCACTTCGACGATGTGGCGGTTGCCCGACAGTGCACCGCGCGTGGCGAAGACGACGGTCAGCACCATTGCCGAGAAAACCAGGAGCAGGACGCCGGTGCCGATCAGCACCGTCGTGTGCGCCATGGAGACCAGGCGGTCGACCCAGGTGCGGTGATCGTCGAGGCTCGCCTGCGGGATGCTGTCCTTCAGGAGGCTCCGCATCGCGTCGAAATCCGGCGGATTGCTTTCGTCGATCGTGATGACGACGAGACGGGGAACAGGCAGATCCTTGAGATCGAGGCCGGGGCCGAGCCAAGGTTCGAGCAACCGGGCGGTGGCTGCCTCGTCGACGATCTGGCCGCTCTTGGTGCCGACGAATGTCAGCGCCAGGTCGCGTGCCTGCGTCAGCGCCTTTTCCATGTCGAGATTGTCGTCCGGCTTGATCTGGATGGTGATCTCGCGGGAGATCTGGCTCTCCCAGCTTGCTGCCGTCGAACGCACCATGCTGACGCCGCCGAGCGTCAGGCAGGCGAGAAAGGCCATGATCGATATGACCACCATCAAGGCGTTGCCCTGGATATTGGAAGGCGGAAGGATCGGCGCGGTCGGGCGCACGCGCATTTCCGGGCGCTTCTGCTGGGCGGCAGGCTGGGCTGGCGCCTTCTCTCGGTTCCTGGACGGGGGCTCAGTCATAGATATCGAGATGCCCCTCCGAGAGGATCATACGGCGGGCTTCCACCTGTTCCATCAGCGTCAGGTCATGGGTGGCGATGACGACAGCCGTACCAAGCCGATTGAGTTCGAGGAAAAGATTGAGCAGGCGCCTCGCCATCGGCGGGTCGACATTGCCCGTCGGCTCGTCGGCCAGCAGGACTTCCGGCCTGTCCATCAGCGCCCGGGCGATAGCGGCGCGCTGCTTCTCTCCGCCGGAGAGGACCGGCGGCAGCACGTTGATGCGTTCGCCGAGGCCGACCCATTTCAAGAGTTCCAGAACGTCGGTCTTGTAGGAGCTTTCCTCCTTGCCGCGCACCCGCAAGGGCAAAGCGACATTCTCATAGGTCGTGAGATGGTCGAGCAGGCGAAAATCCTGGAAGACGATGCCGACGCGCCGGCGTAGCAGCGGCAACTCCGGCCGGGGGATTTCGGAAATGTCGCGCCCGAACATGCGGATCAGGCCACGTGTCGGCTGCAGCGACATGAAGAGCAGCCGCAGCAGCGAGGTCTTGCCGGCACCGGATGGGCCGGTCAGGAACTGAAAGGATTTTTTCGGAATGTCGAAGGTCAGGTCCCGGAGGATTTCCGGGCCCATGCCATAGCGCAAACCGACATTCTCGAAGTGGATCAACGGGCAACTCAGTCTGTTCTTGGTTTCACCGCGTGACTTGTTAACCAACACCGTTAACAGCCGGTAAATTTTGCCGGAAAGACGCCCGTTTGGCGGCAATCTTTGCGAAGCATTAACCATTAAAATTTACGACTGAGGAGGATTCGTTTCAATGCCAAGATTTCTTGCGGCAGCGAAACCATGTGGACATCTGCGGGGCAGCCACCATGGAAGCATCCTCCTTCAGCCGCCGGACACCGGGTCAGGCCTATGATTTCCTGCCGCCCGAACCCGCACGCCGCCAGTATCGTTCAACACGTTCTGCCGATGTTTCCGACGCCGAATTCGTGACGGTCGGCAAAACCCGGCCGAAGGACTTCGGCCCCAGGATCCATAACGACAACAGCAGGCGCATGGCGGCAGCGCGCGTTACACCGCCGCCGCTCCTGCTGGCGATGGCTGCTTCCGCTCTGCGAAGGGCGGAATCCTGGCTGCAGCGGGCGTCGCTGCGCAGCTTCGCGGGACTGGTGCTGGCGCTCGCCGTGCTCGCTTTCGGGCTCGCAGGCGGCTTTTCCGGCCTTTCCGCCGCGGGGGCCTCCTCCGGAGCGCCGCTGCATTTCACCCATGTCACCGTGACACCGCGTGATGCGAACGGCATGCGCGTGCTCGTCATCAACGGCATCATCGAAAACGAAAGCGGCACCACGCAGACGGTGCATCCCATTCGCGCCGATCTGGTGGCGGACGAACGGCTGACGGCAAGTGTCGTCATCGACCCGCCCGCCGACGTCATCTACGGCGGCCAAAGCCGTGGCTTTTCGGCCCGAGTCCAGCACGCCGGCGGAAAATTGCCGGAGGTCCGGCTTTCCTTCCTGCCGTAGAAATAACGCGATTCGTGATGGCTTTCCGCCGCAAGATGCGCCGATCCCGTTGATTTCCTGACCGGCGAGGCTGTTTCAGGCGCGCATATGTGCTAACGGCTTACCCTTCTTTTCATGGAGCAAGCCCTTATGCCTGTTGTGCGCGGAAAAAACATCGAGCCGCTCTTCACCGCCGAGCAGATCGCGGAGCGCAATCATGCCATGGCGCGGGAGATCGCCAACGGGCCGACCAAGGACCTGCTCGTCATTGCCGTGCTCAAGGGCTCCTTCATCTTCGCCGCCGACCTGATCCGCGCCCTGCACGACACCGGGCTTGCCCCCGAGGTCGAGTTCATCACGCTGTCGAGCTACGGCACCGGCACGGTTTCGCAGGGCGTGCGCATCGTCAAGGATATCGACAGCGACGTGCATGGCCGAGACGTCCTCCTGATCGACGATATTCTCGAGTCCGGCCGGACGCTGCTCTTTGCCAAGGAACTGCTCTTCGAACGTGGCGCGCGCAACGTGACGATCGCCGTGCTGCTCGACAAGCGGGTCAAGCGCAAGGAAAAGCTGGAGGCCGATTATGTCGGCTTCGAATGTCCCGATTACTTCGTCGTCGGCTACGGTATGGACGTTGCCTACGCGTTTCGCGAACTGCCCTTCGTCGGTGTGGTGACCGGCGACGCCTGAGGAATGCAGGCGTCGCTCCCTTGCCGCGTGAAGACGGGTTGTTAACCATCTCGTCCATCGCTTCACCATCTTTACCGATCGAAAAGGAAAGTCTGGTGATTTCCGTCGCGGGGCTGAAGACGGAGCAATGCACATATGGCAAGAATTCTGATTACGGAAGACGAGGACTCCCTGCGGTCTTTCGTAGCCCGGGCCTTGCGGCTCGACGGTCACGAGACCGATGAGGCGGCCGACGGCGCCGAGGGGCTGGAGAAGCTGAAGGACGGGGTCTACGATCTGCTGCTGTCGGACATCCGCATGCCCGTGATGGACGGAATCGAACTCGCCCATCAGGCGAAAGACGCCTTCCCCGCTTTGAAGATCCTGCTGATGACCGGCTATGCCGAGCAGCGCGAGCGCGCCGACGACCTCGCAGAAAAAATCATCGACGTCGTCGCCAAGCCATTTGCGCTTCCCGATATTCGCAAGGCTGTCGCCCGGGCACTCGTCGCTTAACCTGATATTGATGACGCAAGAGCGGTTCAGCTTTTTCTGAAGCGCAGAACCGCTCTATTCTTTTGGACTTAAGCAATTCCCGGCAAAAGCGCTTCGCGCTTTGCCTGGGAAAACCGCTTTGTACTTTTCCTGGAATTGCTCTCGCCTACTGGATATCCAGGAGCCGTTCGAGATATCGCCGTTCCATCTCTTGTGGCGGATTGTTGCCGAGCTTCTCGCGAATCGCATCGAGGATTTCCCGCGCGCGCTGGACGTCGATCTCATCCGGCACCTTCACACCGTCGTCGCCGAGATAGCCGTTGCTCATGCGCGGTCGTCCCAGTGGATCGCGGCCGTTCTGATCGCCTTGGCCGACTTGGCCATTCGGGCCCTGTCCCTGCTGGCCCCGTTGCGCCTGCATCATCTGGTTCATCATGTCGCGGGCCCCCTGGCGAAGGGCTTCAAGCGCGCGGCCCTGGTTCTCGACGGCCGTGTCGCCGCGGCCCTGGCCGAGTTCGCGGCCGGCGCCCTCCATCTCGCGTTGAGCCTGGCCGAAGCCGGGACCGGGCTTCATGCCCATTTCGCCGAGTTTTTTCTGCAATTCGCCGAGCTGCTTGCCGAGGCCATCCTGCCGGGCGCGCAACTGTTTCAGCGCTTCCCTGAGCTGCTCGGCCGTCATCTGGTCGGAAGGTCGCTGGCCCTGACCTTGCTGGCGCTGGTCTTGCTGCCCTTGCTGCTGATCCTGCGGCTCGCCATTCTCTCCCGGCATCATCTCGTCGAGCAGCGGATCGTTTTCGCCCATATCGGATTCGCCACGCTGCATGCGGTCCTTGAGCTGCTGATCGAGGCGGAAGGTTTCTTCCATCAGCTTCTGCTGATCGCGCAGGATCTCGCCGAGCTTATCGATCTGCTTGCGGGCTTCGCTGTTTTCCTGACCCTGCTGGCCCCGCTGCGGCCGGCCGGCCTGCAGGTTGTTCATCATGCGCTGCAATTCCGACAGCATCTGCTGCGCCGCGTCGCGATTGCCGGAGCGGGCGAGATTTTCGATCTGGTCCATCATCCGTTCCAGATCCTGCTGGCGCAGGATGTTCTGCGCATTCTGGTTCGGCTGCATCGTCGGGGCGTTCTGCATGCGCTGGGCAAGCTCGCTCAGGTAATCCTGCATCGCCTTGCGCAGCTCGTCCATCAGCTTCCTGATCTCTTCGTCGGGGGCGTTGCGGTTCAACGCATCGGCAAGCTTCTGCTGGGCGTCGCGCAGCTTGCGTTCGGCAAGCGAAAGATCGCCGTCCTCCATGCCGAGCGCAATCTCCCAGAGATATTGGGCCGTATCCTTCAGCGCCTCCTCGCCTTTTGCCAGCTTCATGCGGGCCAAGGCCGATTGCAGCAGCAGGTAGTTGGTAAGCTTGGGGATGGTCTCCTCGGGACGGATGGTCAGCGCCTCGTTCAGCGCGATCGCCTGCGGCATCTTACGGGTATCGAGCGCGAAAACCTGCCGTTCCTCGGCGACGGCTGCGGCAAGCGGCTCGCTGAAAGGCCGCGAGGGCAGCGTCATCTCATAGGGCGGGCTGCGGCCGGTCTGGCCGGCGGCATCCTTGGCGACGAGGGTAATGCGCACCGGCTTGCCGGCAAGCGGATGTTCGGTCAGATTCCGGCTGGTCACGCCCTTGGCGTCGCGGGCGTTGCGGCGGGGAATATCCAGCCGGTACTCCGGCAGCGGATAGAGCGGCGTCGCCGTCGGATCGGCCTCGACGGGAATAATCTCCGCATGGGCCTCCTGGACGCCGTAGTCATCCTTGACGGTGAAGCCGATTTCCAGCGCGCCATTGACGCTGACCTTCGGCATGCCATCAAAGGCGATTTCGGGTGCCTTGTCAGGCAGCACGTCGAAGCTCCAGCGGCGACCATTGACCTCGAGCGCGCCGTTTTCCTCAAGCTTCATCACATGCGTCTGCGCGACGAGGGCATTGTTGGCAGGCGCGCCGGCCGTCGGCTGCTCGCCGGCAGGTTCAGGCACCTGCGGCGGCTTTGCGTCGGCCTGCAGGGCGATATCCCGCGCCTCGCCGTTCGCCTTGCGGAACACGACCTTTTCAGCCGTCTTTCCGCCGCTGACACGCACGGTGAGACCGGAAAACTGCGGAATGCCGATCGGTCCCTGTTCGCTGCCGTCCGCGGTCAAGTAAATCGGCGCGCGACCGGTATAGGAGGGCGGCGTCACCCAGGCGTCGATGCGCACCGCCGGATCGACCGCCACCTGCTCAGGCGCTGACTGCAATGCGTCGCCGATCGAGCCGCCGTTGAGCGACAGTGAATAGCCAAAAGCGGTGAAGAGCAGCAGAGCAGGGATGGCGCGCAGGGCGAAGCGGTCATGTGCGGCGATATCAGGCCGCGGCATGCCGGCGTCGAGTGCTGCGATATTTTCGGCCATGCGCACCTGGTGCTCACGCCAAAGTGCCCGCGAAAATGGCGTGTCGTAGGCCGGTTCGTCTTCCTGGACGGCAACTGGCTGGTGCGGCAGGCCGTTGCGCTCTTCCAGCATGCGATCGGCTTCAGCGGTTTTCGGCCAGCGCAGATGGCGGAAGGGGACAAGCGAGACGAGGAACGCCGCGGCAAAGGCGATCAGCAGCAGGATGCGCAGCCAGTCCGGTACGTTGCGGAAGATGCCGAACCAAGAGGCTGAGAGATAGAGGGCGACGATGCAGAGGACCGGCATCAGCAGCGGCAGCAACTGCTCGAAGAAGAGCACGGTGCGCGCCAGCAGGCGTTTCGTCGTTACCAGCCGGGCAAGCGAGGGCCGGAGCACAAATGCACCCTTGTTCCGCCTCGAGGGGCTTGTCATCGGGCCGGTCTCCGCGCTCTGGCGTTCTGGTACAGAGGGCGCTTCCGGCGATTGCGGGGCAATACGCTCATGAATGAAAGGATAACACTCTTTGTGGCGAAGGCGAGGGCGAACGGGCAGGAATACCGCCTTTTCACGTTTATTCGCCGAAAAGTGATGGCGCTGCTAAAGCGCGTCGCGATCATTCAGATTCGCTTCTTGCGCTTTAGCTCTTTGTTTTACGCATGTCGCTATCGCAAAACCGCTTCACACTTCTGCGCGACATGCTCTAGTCGAGCCAGGCCGGAACGGAATCCAGGCTGATCAGCTCAGCATAGGTCCTGCGCGGGCGAATCACATGAAAATCGCTGCCCTTGACCAGAACCTCGGGCACCAGCAGACGGCTATTATAGGTGCCGGCCTGCACCGCGCCATAGGCGCCGGCAGTGCTGACGGCCATCAGGTCGCCGGGCTTCGGCATCGCCATTTCGCGGTCGAGCGCCAGATAATCGCCCGTCTCGCAAACGGGGCCGACCACGTCGGCGCGGATGCGCGGCGCGTTCGCTGCCGAAATCGTCACTGGACGGATCTCGTGATAGGCCTCGTAGAGTGTCGGGCGGATGAGATCGTTCATCGCACCGTCGACGATGACGAAGGTCTTCTCGCCGCCGTCTTTCACGTACAGAACTTCGGTCACGAGGATGCCGGCATTCCCGACGATCAGCCGACCGGGTTCGGTGACGATCTTGCAGTTCAGGCCGCGCAGCTGGTTCTTAACGATCGCCGCATAGGCATCGGGCAGCGGCGGCGGATTGTTGTCATCCTTGTAGGGAACGCCAAGGCCGCCGCCGATGTCGACGTGATGGATGGAGTGGCCGTCGGCACGCAGCGTCGCGACGAGATCGCGCAGCAGCTTGAAGGCGTCGTCGAAGGGCTGCAGCTCGGTGATCTGGCTGCCGATATGCATGTCGATGCCGGTGACTTCGATGCCGGGCAGCTTGGCGGCATGGGCATAGATGGCGCGGGCGCGATCCCAGGAGATACCGAACTTGTTTTCCTTCTTGCCGGTCGAGATCTTCGCATGGGTCTTGGCATCGACATCAGGATTGATGCGGAAGGAGACCGGCGCCTTCTTGCCGACGTTGACAGCGCGCTGGTTGAGAATCTCGAGCTCAGGTTCGGATTCGACGTTGAAGCAGTAGATGCCGGCCTCGAGGGCGAAATCCATCTCCTGCGGCGTCTTGCCGACGCCCGAAAACATGATGCGGCTGGCCGGAATGCCGGCAGCAAGCGCACGGCGCAGTTCGCCTTCCGAGACGACGTCGATGCCGGCACCGAGGCGTCCCAGGGTCTTCAGCACGGCTTGGTTCGAGTTCGCCTTCATCGCGTAGCAAACCATGGAGTCGACATCGGCGAAGGCTTCCGAGAAAACGCGATAGTGGCGCTCCAGCGTTGCTGTGGAATAAACGTAGAACGGCGTGCCGACCGCCCTGGCGATCTCGGGAACGGGGACGTTCTCGGCGTAAAGGATGCCGTCGCGGTAATCGAAATGGTTCACGGGGTGCGCGCCTTAAAGGAGGGGGTCAAGAAGGAAGGGCTTATCAACGGTGCCGGGCTGTTTCGTCGGCTTGGAAACGTCGCCTTCCTTCGTCGCCGCAGCACTCGGCGGATCGAGATCACCCTTGCGTCCGCATCCGGCAACGGCAAGGCCGATGACGGCGAGCACCGCCGTCAGGCGGATGAGGTGCGGCAAGCTCTTCTGCATGGATATCCTCTTGTGCGGCGTATGGCTGATATCGTTCATTTCGAACGACGGGATCTTCATAGCGAAGTTTGTCCGCCTTGTGCACCCTGATTGTTGGACGGCATTCCCGCGCTTGCAGCAAGGGGGAGGCGGCTTTCAGCCTCCCCCTATCTCTCAATTGCGGGCGCGCCAGAAGGCAATCTGCTTGCGTACCTCGGAGGGCGCCGTGCCACCGAAGCTCTTGCGGCTGGCGACCGAGGCTTCCACCGTCAACACGTCGTAGACCTTGTCGGTGATCGCGGAATGGATCGCCTGCAGATCGGAGAGCGGCAGCTCGGCAAGATCGCAGCCCTCGCTTTCGGCGAGCGCCACGGCGCGACCGGTGACGTGATGGGCGTCACGGAAGGGCAGGCCCGCTTCGCGCACCAGCCAGTCGGCAAGATCGGTCGCCGTCGAAAAGCCGGAGCCGGCCGCCGCCTTCATGCGCGCTGTATTGACGGCCATGTCGCGCACCATGCCGGTCATGGCGGCGATTGCCAACTCCAGGCTCTCGGCCGCGTCGAAGACCTGCTCCTTGTCTTCCTGCATGTCCTTGGAATAGGCGAGCGGCAGGCCCTTCATGATCGTCAGCAGCGCGATCAGCGAGCCATTGATGCGGCCGGTCTTGGCGCGCACCAGTTCGGCCGCATCGGGGTTCTTCTTCTGCGGCATGATCGAGGAGCCGGTCGAGAAAGCGTCGGACAGGCGCACAAAGCCGAATTGCGGGGTCGACCAGATGACGATCTCTTCGGCGAGGCGCGACAGATGCATGCCCGTAATCGCGGCGATCGACAGGAATTCGATGGCGAAGTCGCGGTCGGAGACGGTGTCGATGGAGTTGCGGGTCGGCTCGCGGAAACCAAGCGCCTTGGCCGTCATGTGGCGATCGATCGGATAGCCGGTGCCGGCAAGGGCGGCCGCACCAATCGGGCTTTCGTCCAGGTGCTCGATGGCGTGGCGCACGCGCGAGCGGTCACGGCCGAACATTTCGACATAGGCCATGCAGTGATGGCCGAAGGTGACGGGCTGGGCGGTCTGCAGATGGGTAAAGCCCGGCATGACGCTTTCGGCATGTTCCTCGGCGCGGTCGAGGAAGGCGGCGATCAGGCCGGTGAGCATCTTCTCGGTCTTCTCGAGTTCTTCCTTCACCCAGAGGCGGAAGTCGAGCGCCACCTGGTCGTTGCGCGAGCGGGCGGTGTGCAGCCGGCCGGCCGCCGGTCCGATCAGCGTCGCCAGGCGCGCCTCGATATTCATGTGGATGTCTTCGAGCCGGCGCGAGAATTCGAAATTGCCGCTTTCGATTTCTGACAGGATCGTGTTTAGCCCGTGAACGATCTTGTCCCTATCGTCTGATGAAATGATCCCCTGATGGGCGAGCATCGTCGCATGGGCGACGGAACCGCGGATATCCTGCGCGAATAGCTTCTTGTCGAAACCGATCGAGGCATTTATCTCCTCCATGATCGCGTCCGGGCCGGAGGCGAAGCGCCCACCCCACATCTGGTTGGAGGATTTGGTGTCCGTATTGTTCTCGGCCATAAGATGCCCGTCCTGGAGAATGAAATGACGACGAAAAAACCATTCGGCCTGCCGTCCGGAAAACTGATCGCAATCGCCGCCGTCGCAGGTGTCGTTGCAGGTGCGGCAGCGGTATACGTGAAGGAGACGGGCATTGGCAATGGCATCGCCAGCAGCGCTTCAGCCGAATGCGCGCTGGCAAAGGAGCGCGCCGCCAATCTGGCGCCGCTCATGAAGGGGCAGGTCGCCGCCATGGTTGCCGCCAACGAGCCGCGCAAGCTGACCGCGGTTTCCTTCAACGAACCGGACGGTAAACCGCTGACGCTCGATCATTTCGCCGGCAGGACCGTTCTTCTCAATCTCTGGGCCACGTGGTGTGTGCCCTGTCGCGAGGAGATGCCGGCGCTGAACGCTCTGGAAAAGGAGATGGGCAGCGACAAGTTCCAGGTCGTGCCCGTCAATATCGACACTGGCAATGATGAAAAGCCGAAGAGTTTCCTTGCCGAGACCGGTGTCGATGCGCTGCAGCTTTACCGAGACAATACGATCGGCGTCTTCAACAGCTTGAAGAAGGAAGGTCTCGCTTTCGGCCTGCCGGTGACGCTGCTGCTCGACGACAAAGGCTGCCTGATCTCCGCCATGAACGGGCCTGCCGCCTGGGATAGTGAAGATGCAAAGGCGCTGATCAAGGCTGTGATCGGGTCGTGAGGATATTGCTCAGGAGTCTCCATCTCCTCTTATGAGGAAGACGCCCGCGAGTCCGATCAGGACGCAGCATTGCAGCAGGAACATGGGTGTTTCGGTCGACATGGCATTCCTCCCGTTCTCGGCAAGGAAAGCATTTCGCGGGCGTGCGGTCCACTCGCCCTTTCTGATGATGTCTGCTTATCGCGTCGGGACGGGCACTTCGCCACGATAATCATAGAAGCCGCGGCCGGATTTGCGTCCGAGCCAGCCGGCTTCGACATATTTCACCAGCAGCGGGCAGGGGCGATACTTCGAGTCCGCCAGGCCGTCATGCAGCACCTGCATGATCGACAGGCAGGTGTCGAGGCCGATGAAATCGGCAAGCTGCAGCGGCCCCATCGGATGGTTGGCGCCGAGCTTCATCGCCGTATCGATGGCGTCGACGGTGCCGACACCTTCGTAGAGCGTATAGATCGCCTCGTTGATCATCGGCAGCAGGATGCGGTTGACGATGAAGGCCGGGAAGTCCTCGGCGACGGTGACGGTCTTCTCCAGCGAGCCGACGAACTCCTTGGCGGCGGTGAAGGTCTTCTCATCGGTCGCAATGCCGCGCACCAGCTCGACCAGCTTCATGACAGGCACCGGGTTCATGAAATGTATGCCCATGAAGCGCTCGGCGCGGTCGGTGGCGGCAGCAAGCCGGGTGATGGAAAGCGAAGAGGTGTTGGTGGCCAGCAGCGCTTCCGGCTTCATCACCGGACAAACCTGGCTATAGATCTTGCGCTTGACGCTTTCGTCCTCGGTGGCCGCCTCGATGACGAGATCGGACGGGGCGAGATCGTTGACATCGGCGGAGCCTGATATGCGCGACAAGGTCGCCTTGCGTTCCTCGTCGGTCATCTTGCCGTTCGTCACCAGGCGGGCGAGATTGCCGTTGATGGTGGCGAGGCCGGATTCGATGCGGTCCTGTGAGAGATCGTAGATGTGGACCCGGTAACCTGCGGCGGCCGAAACATGCGCGATGCCGCAGCCCATCTGGCCGGCACCAATGATACCAATATTCTTCAACACCGCACTCATCTCCAAACCCCCGCTCGGCATTCGCCCCCGCGCTGCCGCATTATTAGCAATACTGCCGGACGAAGGATCGTCCGGCAGTATGTAGTAGACCGATAAAAGACAATTTTCCAGTCATTCGCAAGTGCGAAAGAAAGGCATTTGCCTCGCTCAGAGCGCCTTTTGCAATTCCGGCAGTGCTTCGAAGAGATCGGCGACGAGGCCATAGTCGGCGACCTGGAAGATCGGCGCCTCCTCGTCCTTGTTGATGGCGACGATCACCTTACTATCCTTCATGCCGGCGAGATGCTGGATGGCGCCGGAGATGCCGCAGGCGATATAGAGAT
>NZ_JABDWV010000026.1:0-48826 GCF_019685435.1 Rhizobium sp. NLR10b
ATGTCTCGATCGGCCGCGACGTCGAAAGCCAGGTGCTGGCCCGCGCTATCCACGCCCATATCCATCATCGCACCTTCATCAACGGCAACCGCACCGTCGTCTTCCCGGCCAGCCCCGGAAGCTACGCATCCGAACGCATGGGCTGAGAGATGGTCGAGGTCATCGACGGCAAGCTTGTAGCTGCATCCGTAATTCAGACGGTCAAGAGTGCGACGGCAGCGCTGGAAAAGATGAGCGGCGTCACCACCGGCCTTGCGGTCATCATCGTCGGCGACGATCCGGCAAGCCACGCCTATGTCGGCTCTCCGGCCGGAGAGGTTCCCTTCGATCCATTATGCGATCTTCTTCGCACAGAATGTGAACACAACGGCAACAGACCGGACACTGGCTTCGAAAACGCTCGCCGTGCCAGAACCGTTGACCCGCTATTTCAGTGTCAGTTATGGAACCGACCACCGGTGATGAAGCCAGCGTGCATTTCCAGGCCGATGGCCGAGTTAATGCCATAGGCCGGCTTGCCCGGTTGGCTGACTTCCCCGTAACTCTCGGTCGTTCGCTTCGCACCGGCGGCCGTATAAGCCTTGTCCTGTGCGATGATGGTGCTGGTTATCTTGCCGCCGTCCATGCGTTCGAACGCGATCAGTTGCCCCGCTTCGTCCGTCACGGCGATGCACATCGGCACCCCAATTGCTTCAGCACGCGCTCGCGCACCCTCGAGCAGAACGCGGGCGTCGGCCAGGCTCAATCTCTTAATGGTCAGCACATCGTTCTCCTTCGATTTCAGCGGAGCGCAGCAAGCGCGAACAAATGCTGCTCAGGGCGTTTCGCTAGAAAAGCAAGCGCGGCGGCGCCGACGAGACCTGAATTCTGGCCCAGCGCGGCACGCACTACGTTCACGTCCTTGAAAGCCGGCATTGCCCATTGGGCGATGTAGTCCTGGATGCCGGGCTGGAGGCGATCGAACTCGTGAGAAATCCCGCCCCCCACGACGACGATATCGGGGCTGAAGATGTGGATCAGGCTGGTAAAGCCCCGCCCGAGAATTTCCGCCTCCTCCTCGATCAGCTTACTGGCAAGGGTATCGCCGTTCCGTGCCGCCGCGAAGACGTCCCGCGCGTGAATCTCTCCGCCGTTCTTTCCGAGCGTCGTCTCTTCGCAGCCGATGGAGCGCGTCCGGGCGCGCAGGGTGAATGCCGTGCCGGAACCATAGGCTTCGAAACAGCCGTGATTGCCGCAGGGGCACAGCGCGCCGTTAGGCTCGACCGACATGTGGCCGATGTGCGCGGCCATGCCCTTGCGGCCCCGCACAACTCGCCCATCGGCAATGACACCGCCGCCGATGCCCGTGCTCACAGTAACGTAAACAAGGTTTTCGAGCCCTTTGCCCGCCCCGAACTGCCACTCGCCGATCGCCGCGGCGATACCATCGTTTTCGAGACTGACCGGAAAGGCAAACCGTTTCTGCAGCTCCGCCTTCAACGGAAAATCAGTAAATCCGGAGAGGGTCGGAATATCCCTTGCGATGCCGCTGACCGTATCGATCGGACCCGGCGTCGAGACGCCGATGCCCACGACCACGGAAGGCTTGGCTGCCGCCAGCAGGTTTTCGGTCAGCCCGCGAATTTGCGAAAGGACACGCTCAGGCCCGGCGTGGGCCTCCGTCTGCTCTTCCATGCGCGCCACGATCGTGCCGCGCTCATCTATGAGAGCCGCACGAACCTGCGTTCCCCCTAAGTCTATCCCGATGGCGATCTGATGCATGTTCAAACCGTGCGTTAGAGTGCGCGTAGCCACGCCATCCGCTCTTCGAGCGATGGAGCATTAAATGCCAGAGAACCGAGGACGACCGTTTCCGCGCCCGCCTGGCGCAGCAGCGGTACCGTGTGCTCACGGATACCGCCATCGGCAGCAAGGACGATACGGTGCGTCGCGCCGCTGGCCGCGATGACCCGGCCGGCTTCCTGAAGCCGCTCACCGGCCTTTTCGTCAAGTCCCTGTCCCTTGACGCCGATGGCCGTGCCGAGCAGCGTCACGAAATTCAGGCGTGGAACGAATCTGGCGATGCGCTCCACGGGTGTCTCGACCCTCAGCACCATTCCGGCCGAGACGCCGCGTCGGTCCAGAAGATCGATCGCCGTATCGGCAACCGCCTCGTTTTCGACATGGATGCTGATGAGATCGCTGCCGGCATCGGCAAACTGCTCGATCTGCGGCAACAGCACATTGTCGGACACCATCAGGTGAACATGGATCGGCCGCGAGGAGACCTTGCGCACGCCCGCTACCAGATCAGGGAAGAAGAGCATCGCAGGCGCGAAGTGACCATCGGCGACATCGATATGCAGGACGTCGACAAACGGTTCCACACGCGCGAGATCATCGGCAAGCCGCACGAGATCGGCCGACCACACGGAAAACTCAGCGATCAATCGGTCGCTCGGCAGGTTGGCGATCCATTTTCTATTAGGCTTGCTCATATCTCAGACTCTTCAGGAAATTGCCCATCGCAAGCCGGAAATCGGCAACGTACTTCTCCCGGTTTTCCACTTTGGGCGTAATTTGAACGAGGCGTGCACGGGGTATGATGCGGGCCAGGGTGTGCGCGTGGGTGAGCGGGTGAATCAGGTCCTTCTCATGACCGATCACCAGCGTTGGAACTTCAAGGTTGCGAACCTCAGCTTCCGTCACATCCGGCCCATCGCCGGAAATCGCGGTCAGGAGTGCCGCGGTCACCTCGATCGGAGTCCGTGAAAAGAAACCGGCAAGCGATGCCAGATTGTCAGGCGCCTCCGTTGCGAGGCGGCGGCCGATCGGTCCGTCGAGAAAGGCGACCTTTGCCTCTTCAGGCGGCATGGTTTTCAACAGTCTGCCCACTTCGGCATTCGGCGCCATGTTTTCCGGCCCAGCCTCAATAACCCATGCAGGTCGAGCAACCACAAGTCCGTTGACGAGATCGGGCCGCTTGACCGCAAGTCGCAGCGCGATTGCTGCCCCCATCGAAATGCCGCCGATCACCACGGGCTCCTGCAGATTGCGTTCGATGTATAATGCAATGTCGTCCGCGGACGTCGCGATCGACAGCTTGTCGAGCCTGCCCGGCTGTGAGCGGCCATGGCCCCTTGCCTCCACCGTAATCCGGCGCAGCCCCGGCTCGGTCGGAAAGGCTTCGCGCGTCTGGCCAGCATCGCCGCAAAGGCCGTGCTGAAAGACGACGGTCTGCCCTTCGCCGGCTGCGTCGACATTCAGCAGCGTGCCGTCGGAGGTTTCGAACGGGCCGATGGCCGTGCTCATGAGGCCACTCCGTCCTGCAGATGGTTTTTCAGGAAAGCTGAGACGCCGGGCGCTTCGCCTACCGACAGACCGTGGGTGATCAGGCTGCCTTCAAAGCCGATGCTCTTGAGACGGCCGAGGTAATGGCCGTAGTCGAGCACGCCCTTGCCGGCTGTCGCGAAGCTGCCGTCCGGATTGCGATCCTTGGCATGGGCCATGACGATGCGATCGGCCAGAAGGTCAACGGCGCCCGATACGAGAGCGCGCTGCTCTTCAAGGCTTGCGATCTCGAAGAGGTTGGCCGGGTCGAGCACAATCTTGATGCGCGGACTTTTTATTTCGTCAATGAGCCGGCGAGCCTTCGCCGCCGAATTCACAACGTTGGCAAGCTCCGGTTCGATGCCGAGATCGACGTCGTAGCGGTCGGCGATACCAACCGCCGTTTCCATGGCTTCCAAGAGATCGCGCCATGCTTCTGGCGTATTGTTATCCGGATGCTCCTTCCACTGATCTACAGGATCGCCCGTGCCGGTGCACAGCGTGATGAGCCTGGTGGACATGCCCGCGCAATTGCGCGCAATGACCTCAAGCTTAGCGTGACCGACGGCGCGAACGTCCCGGTCGGGGTGGATCATGTTGTAGGTGCCGGACACAGCGACAACGTCCACGCCGGTAGCGTCTGCTGCATCGCTTACCGCTTTGGCCTGCGCTGCCGAAATGTCTTCCGGCATGGATGGCAGGCCGGAACAGGCCATGTTGTATTGTGCGCAAACGAACCCGGCCGCCGCGACAGCCTTGAGGACCATTTCGGGATCGTTGCCATCAAAGGTCTTTGCAAATATCCCGAGCTTCATCACACGCCACCCGTGGCGTCGGCAAGTGCAACAGACTTCCCGCTTTCAACGGAGCGGGCAATCGCGACCATAGCCTGGACCGAGGCCAACCCGTCGTTGATGTCGGCACCTTCCATCGGTGCATCGTCGAGAATGGTGCGTGCGAAGCCTTCGACCTGGCGGCGGTAGAAGTGGCCGTCGGCGCCGAGAACCCGGTGGGTGGCACCATCTGCCTCGCGGAAGATATCGACCTCGCTCGACTTATAGTACCAAGGGTTGTACGTCTTGCCGAGAATGCTGCCGTTCTTGCCATAGATCTGGAAACCTTCGTGCCAGTCCATGCGTACCTGAACCGTCAGATCGAGATGGCCGAGTGTGCCGGAGGCAAACTCGACATCAATGAACCAGCACCAGATGCCGGAGCGCTCGGAAAGCCGCGCGTTCACAGACACAATATCGCCGGCGAAATAGCGCGCGGTATCGATCAGGTGGCAGCCATGAGCCAGCATATAGTAGCGGCGAAGATCAGCCTTGGGGTTCGTAGAGGGCCGCTTGGCATGTGCGCTGGTCACGATCAGCGGCTGCACCGCATCCGTCATCGGGTAGCGGTGAGTATTGTCACAATACCAAGCCTTCAGCGCGATCAGATCGCCCATCTCGTCACGGATGAAAGACTTGGCAGCCTGCAGGCCTGCGTCAAAGCGCTTCATGTGACCGACCTGGAAGGTCTTGCCGGACTTTTCGACGGCGGACTTGAGGTCCACGCATTCCTCGACGGTGACGCCGACCGGCTTTTCGCACAAGACATGCTTGCCCGCTTCCAGTGCTCGAATCGAGGCCGGAACGTGGAAGGCATCGGCCGTTGCGATGATGACGGCGTCGAGATCCGGATCAGCCAGCATCTTGTCGTAGTCGTTATACGATTTTTGCGCACCGTGGGTGATCACCATGCGCTCGCGCAAATCGTCCGCGACATCGCAGATAGCATAGAGATCGGCGTTTGCGGCCTTCGTGCAGGCTTCGAAATGCGCTGCCTGGGCGATCTGACCGGCTCCGAGCACGCCGACGCGAAGGCGTCTTTCCTGTTTTGCTGGCATTGGTAAGTCCTTGGGTCGTTAGCGTTTAGAGAGCGACGCCGGTCTCGGCGTCGAAGAGAACTGCTTTTGATAGATCGAGTGCGAAGGATGCTTCCTCTCCGATCCGGACCGGGGTGCCGGTGGGCAGGCGCGACATGATTTCGCGCTCACCTGTGCGCAGGGCCACGAACACGTCCGGGCCAGTGGGCTCGATGACATCCACATGCAGCGTCAGTGTTGGATTGGAGGAGTTGCCGTCCGTCGCCAGTGAAATCCATTCCGGCCTGAGGCCCAGAAGCACTTCCCTGCCGGGGGCAGGCATGTCGATGACTGAGGTGGGGACCGGCAAAGTCGTATCCGCGCCTTTAATGGAGAGGCACTGGGAGCCGGAGGTGACTACGGCGGGGAGCAGGTTCATTGGCGGCGACCCCATGAAGGTCGCGACGAACACGTTTGCGGGCCGATCGTAGATGTCTTCGGGCGTACCGAACTGCTGCAGAATACCGTCCTTCATCACGGCAATGCGGGTCGCCATCGTCATGGCCTCGATCTGGTCGTGTGTGACGTAGACGATGGTTGCCCCGAGTCGCTGGTGCAGTTTCTTGATCTCGGTGCGCATTTCCACACGCAACTTCGCATCGAGGTTTGATAGCGGCTCGTCGAAGAGAAAGATTTTCGGCTCGCGAACCAGCGCTCGTCCCATGGCAACACGCTGACGCTGCCCGCCCGAGAGCTGGCCTGGGCGCCGCTTGAGCAAGTGGCGGATCTGAAGCAGATCTGCAACCTTGCCGACGCGCTCGACCCGTTCGGCTTTCGGCATCTTGCTCATCTCCAGCGAAAAGCCGATGTTCTGCTCGACCGTCATTGCCGGGTAGAGCGCATAGGATTGAAACACCATGGCGATGTCTCTTTCCTTCGGTTCAAGGCCCTGCACAGATCGACCATCGATGGTGATCGAGCCCGTTGTGTGCTCGTCCAGCCCCGCGATAATGGAGAGCAGGGTCGATTTACCGCAGCCTGAAGGACCGACAAGGACAAGGAACTCCCCGTCTTCAATGGAGATGTTGATGTCCTTCAGGACCGTCAGACTCCCGAAGCTTTTGTTGATGTGATTGATCGCCAGGTTGGCCATCGTCGTTATCCCTTCACTGCACCGGCCATCAGACCACGAAGGAAGTACCGCCCTGCCGCCACGTAGATAATTATGGTGGGCAGCGCGGCGATCATCGCGGCGGCCATGTCTTCGTTGTAAGCTTTGGTGCCTGTTGATGTATTGACCAGGTTGTTCAGCGCGACCGTCACCGGTTGACTGGAGCCGGCTGCGAACGAAACGCCGAACAGAAAGTCATTCCAGACCCCCGTGAACTGCCAGATGATGGACACCATCACGATCGGCCAGGAGATCGGCAGTAGTATCCGGAAGAACACGGCCCAGAACCCGGCCCCGTCGATACGTGCCGCCTTGAAGATCTCCGCCGGCACGGTCACGAAATAGTTTCTGAAAAACATC
Source organism: Rhizobium sp. NLR10b (assembly GCF_019685435.1). Taxonomy (NCBI): domain Bacteria; kingdom Pseudomonadati; phylum Pseudomonadota; class Alphaproteobacteria; order Hyphomicrobiales; family Rhizobiaceae; genus Rhizobium; species Rhizobium sp. NLR10b. The sequence goes on from NZ_JABDWV010000026.1 coordinate 6,690, forward strand.
GTCGTGAAGCAAATCCCGTAAACGACGTGAACGAGAACGAGACCGGGTATCGTGCCGGCGAGTCTCAATTGCCCCAGGAGGCCGGCCATCGGGATCAGTACGATCTGTAGTGGGATGAAGCAGCCGAACAGGACCAGGCCGAAAAGGATATTGTCGCCCCTAAATCGCCAATTTGCGAAAATGTATCCGTTCAGTGCTCCGAAGCCCACCGACAGCAGTGTGGCCGGTATGACAATCAGGAAGGAATTGCCGAAGTAGCCCTTCAGCCCCCCGCAGGTAACCCCGATGCATGCTGAATGCCAAACGTGCTTCCATGCTTCGAAGGTGATCGCTTTCGGAAACGACAGAATATTGCCGGACCGAATTTCGTCCATGCTTTTCAGGGACGTGAAGATCATGGAAACAAGGGGCGCCAGGAAAACCGCGGCTGCGATAATCAGGCATCCATAGATAAAGCTCCGGCCGAGAATACGGGTCACTTTTATGTCGGTGCCCTTCGATAGGATTGCGGCGCTTTCCGCATCAAGTCGCAGGCTCATTGCGCAGCTCCGAATAAAGATAGGGGATGATGATGCTTGCCAGAGTAACGAGCATGACGGTCGCGCTGGCCGCGCCGACCGCGAGCTCGTTACGCGTGAATGTCATCGAATACATGAACGTCGATGGAAGTTCGGTGGACACGCCAGGACCACCCTTCGTGAGCGCGACGACAAGGTCGTAGCTCTTGATGGCGAGATGCGCCTCGATCACGAAAACCGTGAGGAAGGCTGGCCGGAGGGCCGGAATGATGATGCGCGTGTAGACCTTGTGTATGGGCGCCCCGTCTATGCGGGCAGCGCGAAGAATCTCGGCATCTATCCCGCGAAGGCCAGCCAGGAAAAGCGCCATGACAAAGCCGGTTACCTGCCAGACGCCGGCGATGACGATCGTGTAGATCGCGCGGTCGGGCTCAATCAGCCACTGAAACGAAAAAGACGTCCAGCCAAGCTCGCGCATCATGTGCTCCAAGCCGAGGCCGGGGTTCAACAGCCACTGCCAGATGACGCCCGTAACCACGAATGAGAGCGCCATCGGGTAAAGGAAGACAGCCCGGAACACACCTTCGAAGCGAATACGCTGATCGATCAGGATGGCGATGAACAGGCCAAGGCAGGTCGCTCCAATGATATAGAGACACCCAAAGATCGCCATGTTTTCAATGGCCGTGATCCATCGGGGGTTTTCAAAAAGTCTTCCATACTGTCGCCACCCAACGAAAGTGAAGTTGGCGAACATCTTTGATCCGGTGAAGGATAACAGCGCCGTGTAGGCGATGAAGCCATAGACGCAGACCGTGATGACCGCCAACGATGGCGACAGGACGATTGCTGGCATTACCTTGCCAAGGCGTTTTGAAAAGGACATCGGCTGGCTCGGAATCAACAGGTTGGCGTCCCCGTCTCCGACGGGCGCGCAACCTCGCTGCAGGATACCCCCGCCGCCTCGTGGACGGCAGGGGCAGGGAGGAGCTGGTTACTTCGCAGCCTGGATGGAGCTGATCAGCGCAGACACGGCATCCTTGGACGACATGTCCGAGTTGAAGTGCTGAGTCACGACGTCGAAGATCGCGCGCTGGATCGACGCGGGCTCCGCGTGGCCGTGAGCAAGCGACCCCATCAGCGTGCCGGCCTTCTCGGCCGTCTTCAGGTCGGCCATGGATTTCTGAGCGCAGGCATCGAACTTGTCACCCGGCACGTCGGAACGCGCTGGGATCGATCCTTTCACGAGATTAAAGGCTTGCTGAAATTCAGGCGACATGACGCTCGATGCAAGTTTGGTCTGTGCATCGACCTTGTCGGCACCAACCGGGAACATCGCGAGAAAGTCCGTGTTGAAAAGGAACGAGCCCTCGGTTCCTGGCGCGGTAACGCAGAGGATATCGACGCCCGGTTTCATGCCGGCCTTGACGATTTCGCCCTTGGCCCAGTCACCCATGAGCTGCATTGCTGCATCCCCCTTAAGGACCATTCCAGTTGCAAGGTTCCAGTCGCGGCCGGAAAAATTCGGATCGACATAACCGCGGATCTTGCGCATTTGATCGAAGACCTTGACCATTGTGTCCGAGCCAAGCGCGGTCTCGTCCAGCTCGATGATCGCTTTCTTGTAGAACTCCGGCCCGCCGAGCCCCAGAACCACGTCGTCAAAAATCGTCGTGTCCTGCCAAGGCTGTCCGCCATGCGCCAGCGGCGTAATTCCCTTGGCTTTGAGCTTTTCCGCAACCGCGTTGAACTCGTCCCAGGTTTTCGGTGGCTCCAGCCCGTTGTCCTTGAAAACTTTAGCGTTGATCCAGAGCCAGTTGGGCCGATGTATGTTAACCGGAACGGCCTGCCACTTCCCATCATGAACAGCGAACTGCTTGATCTGATCCGGGACGACCTTGTCCCATCCCTCTTTTTGGGCAACCGAGGTCAAGTCGCCGAGAAGACCCTGCTCGGACCACTCGTTAACGGCCATTCCGAGCAGCTGAGCAGCCGTCGGGGGATTGCCGGCGGCGACTCGCGCTTTGAGAGTGGTTGTTGCAGCTTCACCGCCGCCTCCGGCGACCGGCATATCCTGCCAACTGACGCCCTTCTTCTGCAGATCGTCCTTGAGGACGCCCACAGCTGCAGCCTCTCCGCCCGATGTCCACCAGTGCAACACCTCGACGCTTTCAGCCGCAAACGCATGGCCGCTGACCGAGGCGCTCAGTGCAGCCGTCAGGGCCGTTATTTTGAACGATAAACGCATGTAGTCCTCCTCCAACCAAACCGGCACCATGCCGGATCTCAGACAAACGACGCTCCTCTCGTTTGTTTCGATTGCAAACAAACATACTAGGGTTTATGAGTCAAGGGAGTTTGTTGTGGAGTCGAACAATGCTCGTTGGGATTACGTTTCTGCTGATATTTCAGCTCTTTGGCGAAGTCATCGCCTATTACCTCCATGGCCTCGTACCCGGGCCAGTTATAGGCATGGCTTTGATATTTGGCGCGCTGACAGCATCGAAGAGAACTCCGATCGGCAAGCTGATGCAACCGACCGTCTCCACATCCCATGCCCTATTGGCGAATTTTGGAGCCCTGTTTGTTCCAGCCGGCGTTGGAATCATCCAGCATTTGGACCTCCTTGCCGAAAGAGGCCTGACGCTTTTCGTGACGATATCCGTCTCAACAGTTGCGACGCTGATCGTCACCGTGTGGTGCTATCTGGCGATCAAGCGGCTGATCGGGGGGACAAGCCATGGATGAAGGCTTGTGGGTTTACCTTGCAGCGTCCCCGCTCTCTTGGCTTTCCGTAACGCTGTTTGTCTGGATAATCGCGCTCAAGATCGCAAGGGCGCTTCCCGCCAATCCTCTTGTCAATCCGGTTCTGCTGTCGGTCGTGACGATCGCATGCCTGCTTTCTGTCTTTCACATTAGATACCAGACCTATTTCGCCGGCGCGCAGTTCATTCATTTTCTGCTAGGGCCAGTGACTGTGGCGCTCGGTATACCGCTTTATGAAAAGCTTCATCTGGTCAGGGCCAATCTTATTCCGATGGTCGTGGCGCTGTTTGCCGGAAGCCTGACGGCGGTGACTTCCACGATTTATTTGGGCCGCTTCTTCGGCTTCGATCAGACGGTCATCGCTTCTCTCGCTCCAAAATCTGTCACGGCGGCGGTCGCCATGGCTATCTCGTCTGGTTTACACGGCGATCCTGCCTTGACCGCCGCCGTCGTCATTATGGCCGGCATTACTGGCGCCGTCGTTGTGACCCCGCTGATGAACGCGATGAAGATCCGCGATTACAGTGCGAGAGGGTTCGCCGTAGGGCTTGCATCGCACGGAATTGGCACCGCTCGTGCCTATTCGGTTGACCCGGTGGCGGGTCTTTTCTCAGGACTCGCCATGGGCTTGAATGCGCTCGTCACTTCCTTGATTGTACACCTCTTTTTGTGAGTCTGATTTAACTGGAGGACACCAATGTCCATGCCGCGCGCCGTAAGGCACATTAACGAGGTCAGGGCGCTGGATGTTGTTTTTCGCCATGGCAGGATCAGCCGGGCGAATATCGCCAAAGAGCTCGGCATGGTTCGCTCGACGGCAAGCAGCATCGTTGCCAGCCTGGCCGATGAAGGATTGCTGGTGGAAGACGACTCACAGGATGACAAAAGTGCCGGCACGGGCAGGCCCGGGACGTTTGTTCGCATCAATCCAAACTATGGGATGTTCATAGGCGCAGATATCGGCGTCGGTCGCATGAACGTCGTCGCTCTCGACATGGAGGCGTCGGTCATTGCGCAGTCGACGGCGGACTTCAGCCTCCTGGAGGCAAGCCCCGACGTCGTGGTGCAGAGGTTGGCGGATGTCGTTGAGAATATCAGGCAACGGCTCGGCAATGAATATCGCATCCGCGGCCTATGCCTGACCGCCCCGGGTGTTATAGATCGCAATGGCACGGTTTTGCGCGCTCCCATTTTGGGATGGCGGCAAGAACCGATCCTGGAGCGATTACAGCAGCGCCTGCCCGAAATTCCTCTGCTGATTGCCGAAAACGATGCAAACGCCTTCGCAATTGCCGAGATCTACCAGTCCAAGGACGAGCGCGGCGAGACCGAGATCTACATCTATCTGGACGCCGGTGTCGGCGGGGCGATTGTGAATTCCGGTCAGCTTCTCCGTGGACAGGATGGCTATGCCGGTGAGCTTGGCCACATCATTCTGGGTGACGAGGGCTTCGTTGAACTGGCAACCGTTTCGGGATCGTTCGAGAGCTTCATCGGGCGCGAAGCTGTGCTTGCGCGCTATCGCTTTCACGGTGGCTCAGCAGATGACATTCAAGCATTCATGGAAGCCGCCAGGCGACAGGAAAAAAGCGCTCTTTCGACACTTAAGGATTGGTCGTTTTATCTCGGAAGAGGAGTTGCGACCCTGACAAGTATTTTCAATCCCACGCGTATTGTACTCGGCGGACCGGTCGCCGCCCTTTTCGACCTTTGCCGTGAAGAGACGCTCGAGAAAGTGGCGCGCAATCTCCTCGACGGGCATCCGATCCCGGAAATAAAGCTCTCGTCGCTCGGCCTCGAAGGCCCCGCGATCGGGGGCGCATCAATGCTGCACAAGCAGATGTTGTCTGTAGACGAAAACCTTGTCTTCCGCCGCCCGAAAATGGAGGCTGGACGCGCTCAATGATCAGAATGACATAAGCCCAAGGCCCCGTTGACGAGCCTCGGTTTGATGCGTTCGTAACTCTCAAACTGGTGGTGGTCGACCTTCATCCGCCGCTTATGCGTCTCGGTAATGATGCAGACCTGACAACCTGCCGCGGTTGCGGCGGCAATCCCCACTTCGGCATCCTCGAAGACAAGGCAACGTGCGGGTTCGACCGAGAGGCGCTCGGCGGCCAGAATGAAGCAATCAGGCGCCGGCTTTCCCCGCTGTACGTCCTCGGCTGTTACGAGTACCGCTGGTGTCGGCAATCCGGCCGCCTCAATCCGTCTTTTGGCCAGTGCGGAAGGCGCAGAGGTCACGACGGCCCATCGGTGAGATGGGAGGCTGCTCAAAAAATGCTGTGCACCGCCGATTGCAATCACACCGTTGATTTCATCGATTTCCGCCTGTGTTATGGCGGCAGCCTCGGCCTGCGGATCGACATCCGGTAGGCCGAGGGAAGAGATTGTTTCGAAGGCCCTGCGCCCATGGATCGTGGGTAGAAACACTTCTGGATCAAGCCCGAACTTCCAAGCCCAAGCGCCCCAAACCCGTTCAGCAGCGGCAATAGAGTTGAGGATCGTTCCGTCCATGTCAAAAAGGAAGGCGTCGAAAGAAGAGGCGAAAAGATCGGGCAAGATGACACCTGACGTTGGATTGCCGCGTGGATTCCGATTTATTCGGGCGCAATGACACCTTTGCGCAGAATGACACTGCCATAGAAGCGTCGCTCTCCAGTGACCACGACCGTATGGGCGGCGCGGACGCGGTCCTTGAATTCATCCGGCTCGACTGCGGTGAGTTCGACCGCCCTGCCCTGCGCTTTCTCAAGGCCGGCACTGTAATCTTCGAAAACGGGCAGGATCTTGGCGGCATCGCCTTCAGCGATCATGCGCCATGCCACATGCGGTTCCTGTTCTTCCAGTGGAAAGATCTTGAGGATGGCTTCCAGCGCCCGTGGCCCGGAAACGCCGTCGAGACGGATGAGGCGATCATCGCCGGCATCGCACGGGAAGTTCGCATCGACGATAGCAATATCGTGCCGATGCCCCATCGCTCGGAGAGCGTAAAGCAGTTCCGGAGAGAGAATGGGGTCGATTAGCTTCAGCATCTGCTTCCTCCACTGGCTGGCTATTTGCGTTTGTATTATACAAATACAAATTTGGAGTCAAACCCGTTTGGCGTTCCGCGTCGAATTAAACGGCAGGCAGTTCGGGAAGGTCGAAGAGGCTCTCGCGAAGAAGAGCGGCAGCGCCAATGGCAGCTCCATCCCCACCGAACCGGGCAACGGAGATAGGGGGGACGTTGAAGCCGTGGACGAGGTTTTCAGAGAGGAGGCTCTCGACGCGCTCTGCCACCTTTGGGTAAAGGACGGCGAGTGGCCCACCCAGCACGATCGTTTTCGGGTCGAGAATATGAATGAGGTTAAGGATGCCGGTTGCCAGTCCCAAGGCCCATTCATGAAGAGCCTGGTCGAGAGCCGGAGATCCTTCCCGGGTCACGAGTTTGGCAAGACCTTCCGGGATTGGGACACCATTCTCGATGAAGGGCAGAAATCTTTGGTAGCCAGCGAGGATTTCGAACGTGTGCGTGGCCGCCATTCCAGGCCGCCCACCCATCACCATGTGCCCGACTTCCCCTCCAAGTCCGTGTGCGCCCTCGACGACCCGCCCCTGCCGCAAATGCGCGCTGCCAATACCCTGTGCAAGCAATAACAGCAGTACGTCGCTCAGATCGCTTTCCGACGAGTCGGCGGCGACCGCGCTTGCAAGAGCCACTGCGTCATTGCAAATTTGAAGCGGCAGCGAGGGTTTCATCGCTTCCGACATGGCTGAAACGACGTCGACGTCTCGCCAGCTCAACCATGGCGCGGAGATGATTTTCCCGTCGCGCACGATACCCGGCGCGGAAATACAGACCCCGCGCACCCTCGATGCCCGGACCTTTGATACGTCAACCAGTTCCTTCGGCAAGGCGGCGAGCAATTCGATCACCCGCTTCGGCTCGTGATAGCGGTCGGCAATCGACACGATCCGCTTGGCAACCACGCGCATCGAAAAGTCGATCAGAACCGCGTTGATCTCGGCCGAGGAAATATCGAGACCGATAAAGTAGGCGCCTGCCGGATTGAGCGATACGAGAGCCCCGGGGCGCCCGGCTCCATTGGCCTCGGCGCTTTCGTTGAGGTCGATAACGAGATTTTCTGCAAGAAGCTGCTTTATCGAATTGCCGACGGTCGCGCGCGTCACGTTCAGTTCGCGCGCAATATCTGCGCGCGACAGAGGAACGTCTCTGCGCAGGACGCGCAGACAACGCACGGCATTCATGTGTCTCAAGACACTGTTCGTCGTCAAGTTTCCTCCCACTGACAGCATTGTCGATCAGGAGCTGTTGTCAGGCACCGGCAATGCACTCGAATCATTGCTTAAAATACACCTCCACGCACTAGCAGATGGCAGCGTGCAGGCAAAGGTTTGAGCGAAGGACATCGTCATGCAATCGACCATCCCCCGTCCACCAACAGGTTGGCGCCAGTCACAAGGGATGCGGCAGGGGATGCGAGGTAGACCACGGCTCCGACAACGTCATCGGTATCACCGATCCGCCCGAGCGGGATATGGCCCACGGTACGTGCATAAAAATCCGGATCGGCAAGGACCGGGCGGGTCGAATCCGTCCATATGAAGGTGGGCGAGACCGTATTGACCGTAATGCCATATTGCGCCCACTCGGCTGCCAGGCATCTGCTCAAGTGGTTGATAGCCGCCTTGCTCATGCAATACAGGGCTTCACCGCGAAGCGTGACGGTCCCGGCCTGTGAACTGATGTTGATGATGCGACCGCTCTTCCGCTCGATCATATGGCGGGCAACCGTTTGCGTGACGAGGAAGGTGCCTTTGATGTTAACATCGAGGATCTGGTCAAGCGCCTTTTCGTCGACGAGTTCCGCGAGGTTTCCCGGCGCCACGCCGACGTTATTGACCAACACGTCGATTTTTCCGAATGCCGCGACAGCTTCGGCAACCGCTTCGGCGATTTGACCGCTGTTTGAGATGTCCATCGTGACGGCGAGAGCGCGTCGGCCAGTGGTCTTCAGTTCCACAACGAGATCGGCAACCGCCTCCACGCTTCGCACGCCGATGACCACATCGGCCCCGGCGGCGGCGCAGGCGAGTGCGATCGCGCGACCTATACCACGCGCCGCGCCCGTTACGAGAGCAACCTTCCCGTCGAGACTGAAGTTTGGTGCTTTGACTGTCATATTTCTTTCCATTCTCGGGTTGGTATGCCTCATGCCGTCGCGGCAAGGCGAGCCGGCTTGCGGCCAAGGATGATCATTTCGAGCGCGTCGTCCTGTGTCAGGTCTCGCGTCGGATAGGAACCGACAACGCGTCCGGATTTCATCACGGTGATCCGGTCCGACAGCGCGAAGACATCGTGCATGTCATGGCTGATGAGGAAAATACCCAAACCCTGCTTTTTGAGTTCCTCAATCAAGATGCCGACGTTTTTCGTTTCCTCGGGTCCAAGGGCGGCGGTGGGTTCATCCATGATGAGAATGCGCGCGTTGAAGTGAAGTGCGCGTGCGATCGCCACCGCTTGCCTTTGACCACCTGACATGGATCGGACGGACGCGTTCAGAGAAGGTATCCTCAACCGCATGCGCTCTATCGTCTTTCGTGCCCCATGCTCCATCGCTTCCGTGTCGAGGAAACCGAAGCGGTCGGTCTGCTCCCGACCGAGGAAAAGGTTAGAGACCGCATCGAGATTATCGGCGAGCGCCAACGTCTGATGGATCGTCTCGATCCCCAGTTCCTGTGCATCGTGGGGGGACCGGATATCAACGGTTTCGCCGTCGATCAGGATCTCGCCGCTGTCTGCGGGAAAGACTCCCGACAGCATCTTGATGAAGGTGGATTTGCCAGCACCATTATGGCCGAGTAGCGCGACGACTTCGCCCGGCATGAGCGATACACTGACATTCTCGACTGCGTGAACGCCGCCAAATGCCTTGTTGACGTTTCTGGCTTCGAGCAACGGAGTCGTCATGATGGCCTCCTTTCGCGCCACATTGTATCAATCCAGACGGCGAGTACGAGAACGCCCGCAAGCACCATGCTCTGCAGCGGGCTCGCAACTCCCATCAGGACCATCGCGCTTTGAAGACTTTGCATGATCAAGGCGCCAATGCAGCCACCAAGAATTGTACCGGCTCCTCCGGCAAGCGACGTCCCACCGATCACTGCTGCCGCGATCACATAGAGCTCCATCATCGTGCCCGCTCCGCTGGCTGCGGCGTTCAGTCGGGCCGTAAGAACGATCGAGGCCAATCCAGACAGGAACCCCATCAGAACGAAGACTTTCAGGACGACGCGTTGGGTATTGATGCCCGTCAACCGCGCGCTGAGTGGATCGCCGCCGACGGCGAACACGTGGCGTCCAAACCTGTGCTTTTTGGCGATGACCGTCATAAGCATCGTCACCGCGATCAGGATGAGAACGGGAACGGCCAATCCCATCGACTCTGTCGTTCCAGGCCGATAGTAGCTGTTCATGACTGCCACTAGACCGAATGCACAAACGCACCATAGTGCCGCCGGAACAATGTCGGATGCCGTTAATGCATTCTGTATGCCAAGCGACTTTTTGCGCTGGTACCTGCGAACAAGGTTGAAGACGACATAGGCGGTGACCGCGCCGGCCGCAGCCCAGCTCAGGGTGGCTCCAAGAACTCCGTTCTGTCCCCCGCCGAGATTCTGGAACGTCGAGCTCAGGGGGGCGATCGTGGTGCCATCGTTCAGTTCATAAGCAGCATTGCGCAGGAATAGCAGGCCACCCAGCGTAACGACGAACGAGGGTATGCGCGCGTAGGCGACAAGCGCGCCCTGGATCAAACCGATCACCATACCGCCCGACAGCATGACGAGGCAGGAGATCCACCAGGCGTGCGGGCTGTCGGGGAGCCAGCTGCTTTGCACGAGACCACCGAGGACCCCGAGAAAACCGACCTGAGATCCGACCGAGAGGTCGATGTGTCGCGTCACGATGACCAGGATCATGCCCGACGCCATGATGGCCACGACCGAGACCTGCAGAGAGAGATTGAACAGGTTTCGAGGCGACAGGAATACGCCGTTGGTAAGGATGTTTGCGCAAAGCCATATCAAAGCAAGGACGGACACCATCGCCACAAGGCGAGTGTCGCGGCCCCATCCCCCGACTGCTTGTAGCAGTCGGGGGAAAAGCTTCGTCGAGCTGGACGCAGGTTGAAGAACAGATGTCATGACAGAACTCCAGCTGGAACTGTTTATTCGCAGGCTTTTGGCAGGTTCTTCGTCACGCCTTTGCAAAGCACGTCCTTCGAGATCCAGCCGGCCTTGACCACGAGGTCGAGGTTGTCGCGCGTAATGGCGACGGGATCGAGAATTATTGCGGGCTGCGAAGCGCCGGTTGATGTCTTGCCAGGCTTTACGCCCGTCACCCCATCAATTTTTGTGCCCTTGATGATTTCGACGGCAGCATTCGCCGCGACGGTTCCAAGTGCGTTCGCGTCCTTCCAGACGGTCATCGTCTGGTCACCTTTGGCGATGCGATTGAGGACGTTCTTGTCGCCGTCCTGCCCGGAAATGCCGACCTTGCCAAGAAGGTCCTGGCTGGCGAGTGCTGCTGCCACGCCGTTGGCGATGCTGTCGTTCATCGCAAGCACTGCATCGACCTTGTTGTTCGTCGCTGTCAAGACTTGTTCCATGAGCGACTGCGCAACGTCCGGCTTCCACTGCTCAACGTTCTGCTGGGCAACGATTTTGATATCGCCTCTGTCGATTGCGGGCTGGATCGCCTGCATCTGACCGCTCTTGAAAACCTGCTGGATCGTCTGGGCAGGGTCTCCGTCCATCGCAACGTAGTTGCCCTTTGGCACAGCTTTCAGGAGAGCCTCGCCCATGACACGGCCGACAGCCACGTTGTCGAAGCTTGTATAGAGGACGTCGCCGGTGTCGATCGGAGCATCGTAGGCAATGACGGCGATGTTGCTGCGCTTGGCCTCGTCGATAACAGGAATGATGGCCTTGGCATCCTGAGCTACGACGACAAGCACCTTGACCCCACGTGCAATCAGACTTTCGATGTCTCCTGCTTGTTTCTGCGGGTCGCCCTGCGCATCGATGCCGACATAGGAAACTCCGGCCTTTTCGAGCACGGACTTCATTGCCGCTTCGTCGATTTTCCAGCGTTCATCCTGAAAGTAACGCCAGCTCACACCAACCGTGTCTTGAGCGGCAGCGGCAGTCGTCATCAAGGCGACAGCGGTCGCGACGCCTGCGAGCATATGTGGAAACTTCAGCATTCCGTTCCTCCCGTTGATAGAGCTGGCGCGCGATCTCCCGACGCGGGCCACAGCGCGAACTCCCATCGCGCATTTGTATTTGTTTAAAGCAGATACATATTAGAGTCAATTGGGCTGTTATTGAGATTTCATCGCCGTTTCAACTGCGCGATAGTTTTAGCAGTTGAAGAGATTCGAACCTCTAACCGATATGTTCTTCTTGGATCGCACCTAGCCCGGCTGATGCAATTCAAACGAGGTTTGGTGGCGCTCGATCCCGGGGACTGTTTGACCGAAGGAAGTTCGTGTTCGCTCATGCTTCGGATGATCGAACATCTGCTCAGGCGGTCCCTCTTCCAGAATCTTTCCGCGATGGATCACACGACCGGTCAGTGACTTCACGTGCAAAGCCCATCCGGTGGGTGACGACAAGCATCGTCATGCCGCTGCCAGCCAGCTCCCGCATGACATCGAGAACTTCGCCGACCATTTCCGGATCAAGCGCACTCGTCGGTTCGTCAAAAAGCAGCACCTTCGGCTCCATTGCCAGGGAGCGGGCGATCGCCACACGCTGCTGCTGACCGCCGGACAACTGGCTCGGATATTTTCTGGCATGTTAATTGGTCGCGTTGGTGAGGGCCGCAGCTGGCTTTGCTCTTGAAGGGAATCGAGCTATCGACCCGCCTCAGTATAAAACTAAGGCTCTGAAATCCTTTCTTTGGGATCGTAGGCTTAGCTGATACCGGGTGGCAAGATCTCAGCGCAATCTCCTGCAATGCGGTGCCTTGCCGAGCGGCGCTTAGCGTAGCTTCACCCGATTAAGTGAAATATCAACCTGGCAGAAATCCTGTCGCTCGGTAGCTTTCGACCATTGCATCGAACAGCGAGATGTCGGACCTGCTGCGGGCCAGGAGCTGCGCTCCCGCGACAGCGGCGAAGATCGCCCGCGCCCGCGCTTCGCTCCCCTTCTTATCCGTCAGGCCGGCATCGAGCAGCCGGTCCACAAGCCAGGCGATATTGACGTCGGCGAAGGTCTGCACCTCTTTGCGGACACGTTCCGGGAGATCGTCGTACTCCGCCCCAAGGAAGCTGCCAAGGCACAGGCGGTTGCCATTTTCCAGCGACATCCGGAACGTCTGAGGATACTTTCGAAGACTGGCTTTGGGATCGCCCTCCTCCTTCGCAACTTCAACCAGCCACGCTTTCGTGTCCTGCCAGTAGCGCTCGGCGATCGCCGCAGCGAGATCCGCCTTGCTCGGAAAGTGGTGGTAGATGCTGGCGGCCTTGATGCCGACCTCGGCTGCAAGCTCGCGCATGTTGAGACCGCCATAGCCGTGCGACTGGGCGCTCAAACGCCCCGCCGCGAGAATGGCTTCCCTTGCACTTCCGCTCATGCCGATATTCCTTCCGCTTCACCTAACAAATGTTAGATAGGGGTTGACGACGAGATTGTAAAGGCCTAGCTCTTGTCTGCCTACCAACTGTTAGTTAGATAGAACGCAATGAGCAACGAACTGATCTATTCCGACGCCACAAGGCTTGCCGAACTCATCCGCCGCAAGGAGATATCGCCCGTCGAGGTGGTACAGGCGCATCTCGATCGCGTCGAAGCGGTCGATCCTAAGATCAATGCGATTGTTACCGTGGCGGAGGGAGCCCTCGAGGCGGCCCGAAGAGCCGAAGCCGCAGTCCGAGCCGGCGAAGAACTCGGTCCGCTGCATGGCGTGCCGTTCACTGTCAAGGATTCCATCGATACAGAGGGTGTCATGACACAGCGCGGCTCACCGATCTTCAAGGGACGTTCGCCCGACCGCGACGCGACCAGCGTCGCGCGCCTGAAGAAGGCAGGCGGCATTCTGCTGGCCAAGACCAACCTGCCAGAGTTCTCCTACTGGATCGAAAGCGACAACCTGCTCTCCGGGCGCTCGAACAATCCATGGGATCTGGAGCGGACGCCGGGCGGATCGAGCGGCGGCGAGTCTGCCGCCATCGCTGCGGGCATGTCGCCACTCGGTCTTGGGACCGATCTTGCGATCTCGGTGCGGGGACCTGCCGCGCAGACGGGGATCACCTCGATGAAGGCGACGCACGGCCGCGTGCCGATGACCGGTATCTGGCCGCGTGCGCCGCGCCGTTTCTGGCACGTTGGTCCGATGGCCCGGTCAGTGCGCGACGTCGCTCTCGCCTTCTCGCAGTTGGCAGGACCAGACGGCGAGGATGCCTTCTCGTCGAGCACGGTTCCGTTCGACGCCGGGATCGGTAGACAGCCGTTCCGGCAGCTCCGCGTCGGATGGATGGTTGGCCCTGGGTTTGGCCCGGTCGATTCGGAAGTCGTCGCTACCGTCAAGGCGGCGGCTGAAGCACTGAAGGATGTCGGTCTTTCAGTCGAGCATGTCGGTATCCCAGCTCTCGAGAAGGACTTCGCCCTCGACGTCTTCAACCGTCTGCATGTGATGGAGATGAAGCCCGCTTTCCGCAAGGCGACCGCAGGCCGTCGGGACGACGAACTCTACAAGATGGCGAAGACGATGCTGTCGCTGCCCGACACGTCCATGGACGAATACATTGAGGCCGAGCAGGCGGCCGAGCGGCTGCGCGATGGCTATGCCGATTACTTCTCCCGTTACGACGCGCTGATCACTCACGTCCTGCCGATCCCGGCCCATAAGCACGGTGTTGAAGAGTTCGTAATCGATGGTCAGACGGTGGATGCGACCTATCTTCAGGGCGCAACCGTGCCTTTGAACGTCACTGGCCTTCCCGGTGTCTCAATGCGGTTCGGCAGCAGCAGGGAAGGCCTGCCGATCAACGTGCAGATCGTTGGCGCGTGGCAGGCGGAGTCGACCATCCTGCATGTCGCCTCGCTGCTGGAGAGAGTCAGCCCGACGCGCGGCCAGCACCCGACGCTCTGAAAATCTGCCCATCCGCACGGCCTTCTCGACTGGGAAGGCCGTGCTCCTATGCGACATCAGTGATCGGTCACCCCCGCCACCGGTCTGCGCGACCGCCATCCCGTCGCGCGCCCTAAGGTAGTCCTTTAGGCGGTGGCGTTTTTGTGTGAAGTCATGCTCTGCCGACCGATTTTGGCCGATGTCGATCGGATCGAGCGCCATCCGCCTTTGTCTCAAGCGCTGACCGGGATCGGGTTATCGATTATGCTGCGATTGAACACTTCGAAGAAGCCATGTTCGTTCGCGCCCGGATTGTCGCGCAAGGGCTTGATGGCATCGACGATCACTTCGGGTGCATTTGTGGCGAGCGCGACGAGCGTCTGCTCGATAAAATCGGGTAGCGGCATGGCGCGCGGGTCACCGCTTTTATAGATCAGGTCGGTATCCACCCACGGCGGGGCGATTTCCTGCACGCGCACTGTGGTGTCGCGCAGTTGAAAGCGCTGCGACAGAGCAAAGGAATGAAGCGCCGCCTTGGTCGCCGAATAGATCGCATTACCGGCGATCGGAACGAAGGCAAGCACGCTGCTGGTGTACAACACGGTTGCCTCGGGTTTCGTCTTCAGATGTTCGATCAGCGCAGAGGTCACACGGATGGGCCCAAGCAGGTTGGTGGTGATCAGGTCCTGCATGAGGGCGTCGTCAACCGGTCCGGAGACATCGTCGAAGGGCATAAATCCGGCGTTGTTGAACACCACATTGAGATCGGGGATGATTCTCGATCAGTTCCCTCGCGGCGGACTGGATGCTGTCGAGGCTCGAAACATCGAGCGCGATGGCCGCCATGCCGGGGTTGGCTGCGGTCACTTCGTCGAGCAGTGCAGTGCGCCGTCCGGAGATATCACCTTGTTGCCAAGGCGATGCAATGCTTCCGCCAGACCCCGCCCGATGCCGCTCGTGCCGCCGGTGATGAAGATGGTGTTGCCAGTCAGTTTCATGGGGTCAGTCTTTCACTTTAAAGAGGGTTGGAACGTTTTCAGGCTGCGGTCGTAAAGCGCGGAGCTGGCCGGGTGGCGGAGAGCTGCGGGCCGAGGGCGCGACGCGCCGCCTCATAGGCATTCCACAGCTCGATATCCCGCAGCGCAGGGATGGTGCTGGTCTCGCCCTGATCGAACCCGGCAAGGGCGGCATCGACCATGTCCTCGGCCTGCATCACGATCTCATTGGGAAGATGCTCGACCGGCAGACCGCCGAGAGCCCAGAAATCGGTCCGTGTCGCGCCGGGCAGCACGGCCTGAGCACGGATGCCGCGGTCTGAAAGTTCGTGGTTGAGCGAGGTGGTGAACGCCTGAACGAAAGCCTTTGTCCCGCCATAGACGCCGTTGAGCAATTCTGGCGCGACCGCAACAATCGAGCCGATGTTGATCACCGTGCCGCCGCCGCGCGCCACGAAGCCGGGCACTGCCGCGTAGGTCAGGCGCATCAAGGCGGTCACGTTGAGCCGGACCATGGCCTCCATACGATCGACATCGCTTTCCAGCAGCGTCGTGTGGGTGCCGATGCCGGCATTGTTGACCAGCGCAGTGATGCTGGCGTCTTCGCGCAGCACCTTCTCGACGCCCGCAAGATCGGCCGCGTCGCCCAGATCGGCAACAAGAACTTCAACCGCGCGGTTCGTCCTGTCCGAGATCTCCGAGGCGAGCGACTGGAGCTTGTCCTTGTTACGGGCAACAAGGATCAGGTCGTAGCCCCGCGCGGCAAGACGGTCGGCGTAGATCGCGCCGATGCCGGTGGACGCACCGGTGATGAGTGCAGTTCCCTTGTTGGTCATTGGTCTGTCCTTGTTCGAGGAGAAAGCGCCATCGCTTTCGACAAGGACGTTATGGACCAAACGATATTTGTCCGATATGACGTATAAACTACGTTCTTAGGACATGCGCTTTGGAGGGCTTAATGCCTCACGTTTCCATGGTGCTGACGCCGGGCTTCCAGTTTCTGGCGCTCGGCGTGCAGGCCGCCTTCGAGCTGGCCAATCTGTTGCGGGATGAGACTTATTACACCCTTTCGATCACCTCGGTCGAAGGCGGACCTGTCATGTCATCCAGTGGTTTTGCCGTGCCGACGACCAAGCTCAACGACGTGGGACAGGTGGACACGCTGCTTCTTCTGGCGGGCCTCGTACCCCCTCCGCAGCAGGATGAGACGACGCTCGCGACTTTACGCGCGATGGCCAAGGCATCGCGACGGGTCGCGGGGCTCTGCACCGGATCGTTTCTGCTAGGGCAGATGGGCTTTCTCGACGGACGGCGCGCCACCACCCACTGGTCTTATGCCAAGGAGATGCGCAAGGCCTTTCCAAATGTGCGGGTTGAGGACGACCGTATCTTCATCAACGAGGGGCCGGTCTGGACATCGGCCGGCCTGACCGCGGGCCTGGATCTTGCCGTGGCATTGATCGAGAAAGATCTGGGACGCGACGTGGCAAGCGCCATCGCCCGACGGCTGGTGATGCATCATCGCCGCGCCGGGGGGCAGTCGCAGCATTCTGAATTGCTGCAACTCGCGCCCAGCAGTGACCGCATTCAAAAGACGCTTATCCATGCAAAGACCCACCTCGCCAACCTGTTGACCGTCGAAGAACTGGCTGAGGTCGCGGCACTCTCGCCCCGCCAGTTCAGCCGTGCCTTCCATGCCGAAACGGGCCAGACGCCTGCCAAGGCCGTCGAGCAAATCCGCCTTGAGGCCGCTCGCCTGATGATCGCGGAGACCCGTCATCCCATGGAGAAGATTGCGCAAGAGTGCGGCTTCGTCGATCTTCGGCGCATGCGCGATGCGTTCATGCGCCAGTATGGACAGCCGCCGCAGACGATCCGACGGCTGGCAAAAGCCGCCTGAGAATAGCCGCGGAGGTAAAGCTCTTGATGCGGATCGAACCACTGACCTTGATGTTCAACGATCCCCGAACAGCTTAAACATCTGGCATTTTGATCATGAAGCATTGCAGCGTAGGTGATCAGTAACGTCGACTTTGCTCTTTTAACCGAAAGTCAGACGTGACGATGCGCTGAACGATTTCAACTCACTAAGCGATTTTAGCGAGCGCCCTTTATCGATGGATGCCGCAAATTCGGCGCGATGGCAACCACCGGATTGTGAGAAGCACTCAGTAAGTAAGAGCGAGGTGTTAGGTTTCGCGCAGCACACCTGGACGTCGGAGCATGTCGTAACTCTCTATGAAAAGATTCTTGACATCGAGATATATATTATGATTGAAGGCATCAACAGTTTTCTGATGGGCGGCATCAAAACAGAACGTTCGCCGAGTATGAACCAACGGGCCAAATCGGCATGCTTTTAAAGATCCTCGCATATTGCGCTCTTGCGACCCTCTGTGCCGCCACGGGAGCGACCGCTACCGAACTGCCGAAGCGGCAATCAGGCCTATGGGGGTTCGAATCTCCGGATAATCCGTTCATCAACGGTTCTCTTTGCGTTGACGATACAAACACTCACTTTATAGACACCGATGTCTGGAACGGATTTGATCAGGAGTGCAAAACAACCGACAGTGAAACGGACGGGGCAGCCGGGGAATTGCGAGCGATCTGCCACTCCCCTGCGACGGGCGAAACAAAGCTCACCGTGACGTATGACGGTGATTTTCAGAAATACTACCGGTACGCAGTCGTCGCTTTGTTCACGGGACTTGATGGTAAAGAGGACAGCTTTTCCTCAATTGGCGAAGCAACGTTCCTGGGACAATGCCCTGGCGACATGAAGGCGGGATCACGAAAGCCTGGCTTGAGACCTTCGTGAGGAGCGCTAATACATGCTACTCTCTTTCCAGCAAGCTTCTTGAACTCGAGTTACGTTAATGAGTCATACCATCAACAATCTGGACGCTGCCTCGGCAGCAGCCGAGCAATGGCGGAAAGAGCGTCCGGACATTGATCCCTTTCCCATGGAATTGCTCGGGCGGCTGGGCGAAATTACCCTACTCATCATGCGTGATCGCCTCACTCCGTTTTTTATGGAGCATGGCTTGCAAAGCGGGGAGTTTGACGTTCTGGCAACGCTGCGCCGCTCAGGCGCACCGTACGAACTTACGCCTACCCGGCTTTATGAATCCGCCATGCTCTCCTCCGGCGGCATGACGGCTCGCATTGACCGGCTTGAGCGAGAAGGCCTGGTGGAGCGGCGGCGCCATCCGACCGATCGACGTGGCATACTGGTGGCACTGACACCGAAAGGTGTCTCTTTGATCGATACCATGCTTGCAAAGCATGTCGAAAACGAGCGTCTCGCATTGGCGGGATTGACGGCGGCCGAGCAGCAACAGTTCAACGCCCTGTCGATCAAGCTACTTGCGGGCTTGAGGTTGAAAACATCGTAGTCACTTCTTCCGGGCACCGCGCCCAAGTCATACACGCTTCTCCTGACGGGAATCAAACGAAGCAAGGACAGTCCAAATTGTCTGCAATTAACCGATCCCGGTTTTTCGAATTATATGTCGCTTCGGGAGTTGCCTTGACACTCTTCCTTTGCGGGGGATCATCCGCTTCTGCCGACGGTGGAAACGGTAAGCGGCTCTATTCTGAAAGATGCGCCATATGCCACGGAACAGATGCGAAAGGTACGGGACCTCTGGCTGACAAAAGTGTTCCACCAACGCCAGACCTCACCACTGCCACGTTCAGGAAGCGCCTGTTCGACTACCCGGGTGTCATTGTATCATCGGTAATCCTCCGCCCGAACGGAAATCTGATTCCTGACACCCTGCGAGCCAACGGTGTAAAACTACCGTCCCATGCGTGGACGGTTAACGATTTTCGGGACTTGAACGAGTACCTGACCAAGGTGATTTTAGAGCACTGATTTCTTTCATCGATAGATTCCCATCCTGCCAGCAGTACAAAAACCGGAAGATGTTTAACTGACATGTCCTCCTCGTCCTTTCGTTTGAGAAGGTGAGACCCCGGCGGGACAACTTGCCATCAACGCAGATCGCCCACACGGATGTTTTCCAGCCGCACGGTATTCACAACATCGAGAACGGCGGCAACCACCACATCGGGCCGAGCGAACTGGATGTAGTGTCCGGAATCCGCCAGCAGCTGGTGCCGGCTGCGCGTTGACCAGGAAGACTCGTCTTCATGCAGCTTCCTCCAAACCTCACGACGACGTGTGTCGTCATGCCGTGACATGTTCTCTGCTTTTAGAGCGTCGTTGCTGAGCGGCGCCATTGCCGTGAGCACGAGCAACGGACGATCACCCAGCGTGCGGAGACTGCCGGCCTGCTCCAGACTACGATCGACGTTCAAATTCTCGGACACCACGGCCGCCAGCGATGTACTGATAAAGGCCTTCGCCTTCTCTGTGACGTGTACCGGAACATCATGTGCTCCGTCAGCCGTCGCCATGAGGCGGATGATCCCGGTCCGTGCAAGGCTCGCCGCGAACTGCATGGCCTCACTGGTGGAGTCCAGCTGGCCGTTTGCGCCTTCGGCGAATCGGGCGACCTGATCCGGATGCGAGGCGCCGACGAACACCAGGCCCGCCACTTGATCGCCGAATTTCCGGGTGTAGGCCATGCTGTAAGGTCCACCGATCGAATGGCCGACCAGAACGAAAGGTCCCTTCTCCCCGGCATTAAGCAGAACGGCCTGAAGATCCTCTGCCACGGCATCGGCGTGCTGCGGCGAGGACTTCGGCTCGCTCCACATAATTCCGGCGCGATCATAGGCACAAGCGCGGGTCACGCGGGCGACGCTGTCGTGTACCTTAGCCCACGAAAGCGTCCCGTAACCGTCCAGTCCCGCCTCGAAAATGACGGCCGGCGATCCCTGTCCACGGCAATCGAGGTGGATATTGCGTCCTCCGATGTCAATCAGTCTGCCCGGGGTCGGGTATTTTGCCCAGGTCCAATGCCGCGACAGCATCTCGTAGACATAGCTCACGGCGACCGGCAGAACGACCAGCGCAACCAGGCCCGAGGAAAAGAGCTTGAGTGAGAGCTTCATATAGACCGCCGGAATGGTCGAGAGATCTTCAGTGCCATGATATGGCTCCGTGAGAGAGGACATAATATTGCGAAGAAATTCAGAGCTCAGGTCCGGGAACGCGATGGCATCGGGCATAGACTGGAACGGGAGCTTACAAGGGTTTGACCATCCGAATAGATTCGGCCATGAAACCCTCACGCTCGTAGAAGTGGACAGCGCGCTTATTGTCGGCGAATACGTCCAGGTTCAGAAACCTGTATCCCTGTCGGCGCGCCCACATCTGTGCTTCATTGATCAGCCGACGGGCTTCACCTGTTCCTTCAGCTTCCTCAACAACGCCGATGATGGCGACGTGGCCGCATGCCTCATCGGTTACCCCATCGCGACCTGGGATCAGATGGACGTATCCAAGCGCTCGATCTTCAGCGGTTACAGCAATGAGAGTCAGCGCGCCCGGAGCGGCCTCCTCCAAGGTCGAGGCGATAAATCTTTCCTGGAAAACTTTCATCGTGTCGAGCGTGTGCCAGGAGGGACGTGGCACGCTATAGAAACGAGGCGCAAGACCAAACAGAAACGCTTTATCGCCTGCGGTCGCGTCTCTGATCGTGACGGTGTGGGACAACTCCGGATCCTCACTTACTTTCGGGCAAGCTGGTGAGAGCTGGACGTTTCCCAGGCACCCCAGCATCTCCATTGGAAACGGGTCGATACCAGGAGGCTTCCGGTCTCCACTGCGCTGCCGCAGATGCTGCCCGGTCCAGGTTCTTGAAATCTTCTTCCATATGATATATCTCGATATTAAGATTCTTTCTGTTGCGATAATATCATATGCATAATTCAGACATCGATCAACCACACATCGCTCAGCGGTTTTTCACCTCGAACACTTTTGCAATTATCGCCGTTGTCGCTGTTGCGCTGAACTTGCGGCCGGCACTTGCGGCTTTGGGCCCCGTTCTCGACCGGATCGAAGCAGGATCGGACCTGACATCGACCGGCGCTGGGGCGCTGACGACGCTTCCGGTTTTTCTGATGGGCCTGGGCGCACTGGCCGGCTCTTCCCTGCAGCGATGGACAGGAGAAGGACGAGGCATTGCTTTCGGGGTGGCGATCATCGCGCTTGCCTGCGTAGCCCGGCTCTTCTGGTTTTCCAGCGCCGGGCTTCTTGCCAGTGCGGCGGCAAGCGGTCTGGGCATTGCTGCCGTTCAAGCGTTGATGCCTGGGTTCATCAAGCGGGTCTTCCCGCTCGATGCAGGCCGCATCATGGGATTGTACTCAACCGGCATCATGGGGGGCGCAACCCTGGCAGCCGCGACAGCCGCCGGGTTGTCCCGTTTCGTGGGCTGGGAAGCAATGCTGGGACTGTGGGGACTGCCTGCGCTCCTTGCCCTTGTTCTGTGGCAAGGGGCATCGTCTTCGTATGCCTCCGTGCAACGGACGGTATTCCGCCAAGCCGTTGGTCGACCACCGTCACGAAGCGGCAGAGCCTGGCTTCTGCTCGTTTTTTTTGGCGTAGGCACGGGCGCCTATACGCTTGTCCTGGCATGGCTGCCACCCTTCTATGTTCAACTGGGGCGCAGCGAAGATGTCGCCGGCTATGTGCTCGCGGGTCTTACGCTGATGGAGGTTATAGCCGGTCTTGCTGTATCGGCATTCATCAACCGCTTTCCTGATCGGCGGGGACCGCTGGCCGCCGCTCTCTGCTCCATCCTCGGGGGCCTGATCTGCCTTATCATCATGCCACTGACTTTGGCCCTTCCGGCGATGATCCTGCTTGGGCTGGGGATCGGCGCGCTGTTTCCTCTGTCGTTGATCGTGACACTCGACCACGCCGACGAACCGGCAAGTGCCGGTCGGCTCTCGGCCTTCGTCCAGGGAGGCGGCTACATGATCGCAAGCATCATGCCCTTTGCAGCCGGTTGGTTGCGCGGCCGTTCAGATGATTTGTCACAAGCCTGGGTCATGATGGCTGTCGGGGTCGGTCTGCTCATCCTGCTCGCGATCCGATTCTCTCCCGAGGAGCGCATTATTTGACCGCATTCGCGACAAACCAGACCACAACGCTTTGCGTTGCAAAAGATCCCCCTATCATTTGATCCAAGAGACCGGAAGTTTCAAGAATGCGGTTATGCCGCCCCGACAACAATATTGATGAGGGTGCAATGAAGCAGGAGAAACAACGACTGAACTACGTCCTGTTTCTGGTTGCAGGATCAGGACTTGTGACCATCGCACGCGCAATGACGCTCTCGTTCCTGGCCATCAGACTGCAACAGTCGTTCGGGCTCGGTCCTGCCGTTATCGGTGCGCTGCTTGGTATTGGTCCGCTGTTGGGCGCTGTCGCGGCTCCTTTCGCTGGTTCCCTGTCGGACAGGGTCGGTCGCAGGACTATGCTGACGCTCACCCTGTTTTCAATGGCGTTTGCGCTGATCGGTATGGGATTGGCTGAAACCGTCGTCGCCTTTTGCTTTGCCCAGGTCGTTGCCGCAGTCGCGCTCGCGATCTATGAGCCGATATCGCGCGCGTTGATGAGCGACGTGTGCCCGCAGCCGCTGCGCCTCAAATATTTCTCATGGCGCTACACTGCGACGAATGCCGGCTGGGCCATCGGCCCGCTGATCGGCATTGCCGCGGGTGCGGCCTCCACCACTCTTTTCATCATTGCAGGCGCTGTCTATGTGGCGTTCGCCATCGCCTTGCAGCTGTTGCATGTGCCCATCTATCAACGTGATGAAGTTCCTCAGGCAACCGCACCCATCCCATTGCTGGAGAGCCTTAGGGCTGCGATCCGCGATCCCCGGCTGGCCCTCTTTGTCGGTGGCGGCACCCTGCTGATGGCGGTTTATGGCCAGTGGTCAGCGACGCTCGCTCCGTACCTCACTAGCCATGTCGCTGGAGGCATGGAAATTTATGCCTATCTCGTTTCGATCAATGGCGCAGTTGTCCTGATTGGGAATCCATTTGCCCGCAGGTTCCTCGAACGCGCGGGCGCTCTCAACGGCCTCGTGATCGGCTGCATTTTGTTTGCCTTGGGTGAAATCGGCTTCATGAGCGCCGCCGGGTTTTGGGGGCTGGCGATCGCGATGGTTGTCTTCACGATCGGAGAGATTCTGGTTGTGCCCTGCGAATACATGCTGGTCGACGGAATTGCGAACGACCGAAACAGAGGCAGCTATTTTGGTGCTCATTCGTTCTCGACTGTCGGCAACTTCATCGGACCGACACTCGGCGGCGCCATGCTTGGTGCGTTTGGCGGGGCTGGCATGTTCCTGCTGTTTGCCGGTTTTGCGGGGCTCAGCGCCATCTTATTCGCCGTTGGCACGCGCATGCCGCCTCCGAAAGTGGCAGCACAGCAATCCCCGGCGGGTTCATCGGAAGCTACCGTCGAACCACATATTCGCGGCATATTTCTTGTCGCATGAATCGTGCAGTCGCGGGGACGGTGTTCACCTCAATTAAATTGGAGAAATTTGATTGGTGCGCTTGAGGCGCGTCTGGTCATTTACCGGCCGTTGGGCAAAACGATTACGGTAAATCACGGGGCTGACCCCATAACATCGACCAAACTGAAGTCTCAGGTTTTCGGCGCTTCCAAGTCCGGTCACTCTGGCAATCTCATCAGGTGCGGTAGTACTGGTTTCAAGCAGGATGCGGGCTTGCTCCAGCCGCT
Source organism: Rhizobium sp. NLR10b (assembly GCF_019685435.1). Classification (NCBI taxonomy): domain Bacteria; kingdom Pseudomonadati; phylum Pseudomonadota; class Alphaproteobacteria; order Hyphomicrobiales; family Rhizobiaceae; genus Rhizobium; species Rhizobium sp. NLR10b. Next base: position 30,786 of record NZ_JABDWV010000026.1, read on the forward strand.
CCCTCAGGATCCACTTGAGCGGGGATAAACCGGTCAGGGACTGAAAGCGACGCTGAAAAGTACGCTCGCTCATACCGGCGTGGCGGGCGAGAGAACTGATTGTGTGCGGATCTTGAAGGTTGGCCAGAATGTGATCGAGGATCGACGACAGCCGATCGGCCTCTCGCCTCAATGGCACGGGCCGCTCGATGAACTGGGACTGGCCGCCCTGACGATGGCTGTACATCACCAGGCGGCGCGCCACGCTGTTGGCAAGCTCCGCCCCGAAATCCGTCCGGACGATATGCAGGCACAGATCGATGCCAGCCGAACTGCCCGCCGATGTCAGGATGTCACCCTCATCGACATAGAGACAGGTCGCGTCCATCTCGATGGCAGGATAGCGGCGGGCCAGGTGCTCGGCGAAACGCCAATGCGTCGTGGCACGGCGGCCATCGAGCAAGCCTGCAGCTGCCAGCACGAAGGCGCCGCCGCAGATGGAGACGATCCGGGCGCCGCCCCGATGAGCGCGGACCAGGGCGTCACATATCTGGTCGGGCACAGGCGCATCGGGCCCGCGCCAACCGGGGACGATGATCGTTCCTGCCTGATGCAGATCGCCCTCAGTGCCTGTCGCAGTAATCGCCAGACCACCGCAGGCTTGAAGAACCTGATCCTCCAGCGAGACAGATTTGAACTGATACCAGCCGGGTCCTGCCTCCGGCCGATGCAGTCCAAAAACCTCGGCCGTGATGCCGAACTCAAAGGTACAGAGACCATCATAGACGAGGCTGACCACACGCTTATTTGCAGGAAAGGATTGGATCTCGTTTTTTGGCATGAATGCCGTCTTATCTGGCAATTCTGCCACTGGCAACTCGCGTTGTCGGCGTGCGACACGGGTCACTGGCCAACAAACCACGGAGGAAGCGCAATGAACCGCGATACCGAGTTGCTAGACGCAATACAGACCTATTTCGATGCCCTCTACGCCTGCGATCTCATACTCTTCGACAAGGTCTTTCATCCCGCCTGCAGCCTGTTCGACGCGGACGAAGGCACAATTACGGTTGACCCGATCGCCGACTATCGCCAGGTGATCGCAAAGCGTGAATCTCCCGCAAGCCGCTCGCAGGATCGCGAAGACGAGATCATCCTGATTGACTGGCTTTCGCCGGCTGCGGCCACCGTAAAGGTGAGGTTGCGGATTCATGCGAACGTCTTTGTCGATCATCTTTGCTTCGTGCGGGGCGTTGACGGCTGGCGGATCGTTGCCAAGGTCTGGCATCTCGAAAGTATACGGGCATCCTTGTAGTGGCCAAGATAGAAGCAGGAGATCAAGAACCATGATTTTGTCGTACGAAGAACGGTCGCCATCAATCGATCCGGAGGCTTGGGTTGCTGAGGACGCGACGGTCTGTGGCGATGTTGTTATCGGCGCAGGTAGCAGGATCATGCATGGCGCTCGCCTGGTGGCGGAAGCCGGGGGGTCCATACGCATCGGACGCAATTGCATCGTGTTCGAGAACGCGGTTATCCGCGCCACCAGTCGCCATGATTGCTCCGTTGGGGACCACTCTATCGTTGGTCCAAACAGCCATGTGGTTGGCGCCCAGATCGACGCCGAAGCTTTTGTCGCCACCGGAGCCGCCGTGTTCCACGGGGCGCAGATCGGACATGGATCGGAAGTCCGCATCAACGCAACCGTGCACCTGCGAACGCGGTTGGAACCGGGCTCGACCGTGCCGATCGGATGGGTCGCTGTCGGTGACCCCGCGCAGATTCTGTCGCCGGATCAGCACGAAGCCATCTGGGAAATCCAGAAGACATTGGATTTTCCTGGCTTCGTCTATGGCGTGGATAGAAGCGCGCCCGATGTGATGAAAACAATCACCTCGGGCTTGTCCGACACTCTTGGAAGGCATCGACGCGAAACCGATTGTTGATGTCGCGGCCGCACCGCGCGGCGCACGTCGGCCCTCGCCTGTTCTACCAGGCAGTTTGCTCATGCCACGAACGGGACTGCGGCTTCCCGTTCCAGCGCCGCCGCGACCGAAGGGCGAACCTCAATCCGCCGCATGTAAGCTGCGACTTTCGGCCAGTGGCCGAGGTCGATGTCAAAGCCCTTCATCCAGCCGAGGACCGTGAAGAGGTAAGCGTCCGCGACCGTGAAGCGGTCGCCCATCAGATACTCCCGCGTCGCGAGACCGGTTTCGATGAGATCGAAGCGCCGGGTCAATTTTATCTCGAAGAGATCCCGTACCGTCTCCGGCAGGTCTCTGTTGAACAGCGGGCTCGATCCAGCATGGATCTCGCTGGTGACGAAGTTGAGCCATTCCTGGAGCCGGGCGCGCTCCACGGTGCCATTGGCTGGAGCCAGACCCAAACCCGGATTCAGGTCCGCCAGATACTGGAGAATCGCCGGCCCCTCGGTCAGAACGTCCCCGGTGTCGAGCGCGAGCGCCGCCACGTAGCCTTTCGGATTGATGGTCAGGAAATCGCCAGGCTCTGACATGAGCTTTGTCTGGTTGTCGACCCGGACGAGATTGTAGGGAAGCCCCAATTCCTGCAGCACGATGTGGGGAGCGAACGAGCAGGTGGCACTGGCGAAATAAAGTTTCATAGGAGGTTTCCATTGTTATCGGCGGTTGGCGGACATTGACAGATCCCCTGGAATAAGAAAAATTACTGCCTTAGATTTCTGATATAAGCGTTGCTACTATGAACCTGACCCAAATCCGTAGTTTGATTGCGGTCGCCGAGGCGGGAAGCTTTACCGCGGCAGCGACGAATGTTGGCGTCACGCAATCAGGCATGAGCCAGGCGCTGGCGATGCTGGAGGAAAGCTTGGGCGTGAAGTTGTTGGCGCGCCACCGGCATGGTGTCGAACTCACTGCTTTTGGAGAGCGAGCGCTCGACCATGCCCGCGCTGCTTTGGCGCATCTGGACGCCATCGGAAAGGAGGCTGCCGAGGCCGCCGGCGAGGAAGCCGGCTCCGTTCGGATCGCGGCCTTTCCGAGTGTTTTCTCCACTGTGCTGCCGCCTCTCCTGCGACGCTTCCGCTCCCTCCATCCAGGCATTGAACTGATTGCACTTGAAACGGATGACAGGGAGGTCGAGGCCTGGCTTGAGGCCGGATCCATCGATGTCGGCGTCGTCCTCAACCCGCGAGCGGACAGCGATGCCGTAGTGATTGGACAGGATGCGTGGATCGCTGTTCTACCAACGGCGCATCGCCTTGGACGACGTGAAACCATCTCGCTCGCTGACTTGGCTGCGGAACCGTTTGTGCTCGCTACCGGGGGGTGCCACGTCCATGCCCGAACCCTCGCCGAAGCAGCCGGCCTTTCGCTCGCAGATGTGCGAATGGAGGTGCGGGACTGGACCAGTGCGGTGGCGCTGGTCAGGGCAGGTGTGGGCGTCAGCCTCGTACCGGAATCGACCCTACCCGAGAAACGGAAAGGCCTCCGGACGGCGCGGCTCGATCCGTCGTTGTGTCGCCGCTTCGGTTTGGTAGCGTCCCGGGTGCGCAAGAATGGGCGGGCGGCAGACCTCCTGATTGAATTGGCCCGGGGATGAGAGCCTGCTAACGGGTCTTCAAGTCATCTAGCCCTGATCCTTTGTCCTTACATGGCAAAGATTACCAAGGACCGAGCGCTAGCCTTGGCGCTCATATAGGCTCAAAGCTGAATCACTAGGTACTACAGCTCTTGAAGGGATGCGAACCCGCGGCCCGTCGGGTACGCCGTCTTGCAGCAGTTGAAGAGCTCCGGACCAGACGCGGTGGATCGGCAGGGTCACATCCGTTGGAAACGCCACTGGTCCATCGTGCGGGTACGTCTCAATCTTCGGCGCGTCTTTCAACCGGCATCGGCCGACTTGCGCTGCTCAGGGCCACCGGAGCAGCCGCGCACCGTCACAGTCAACCTGCGCTTCCCATAGTGTATAGAGCTGTCGCTGAATTCCCGTCAAACGTACGCTGTGGCAAGCTATCAATCTTCTGTTCCTTGACCCGTATAGCTGTCGCTGGGGACGGCATTGGCGGAAACATTGCTGCGTCGCTGTGCATGATGGCGAAAGACCGCAGCGGTCCCGTGATCTTGCTCCAGATCCTCTTCAATCCTGCCCTCTCCGACAAGTTTGATACACCGTCTTACCAGTCCTTCGCCGAAGGACCCTGGATGACGGAAAAGCTGATGTCGCAGTTTTTTGACGAGCTTGCACCATCGGCGAGCGTGCACGTACCGTCCCCAAAGGACGCGTCTATTCGCAGCCTTGAAGGGATGCCGCCAACATTGATCATGACGGCTGAAAACGACGTGATTAGAGATGAAGGTGAGGCCTATGCGCGTAAACTGATGCAGGCCGGAGTAAGAGTGAGCGCGGTAAGGTTCCTGGGCACGATCCATGATTTTGCAGTACTGGACCCGCTGGCAGATACCCCGGCCGCACAAGGAGCCGTTTCGTATGCCGTAGCGGCTTTGAAGAGCGCGTTCGAGCGATGACCCTGCGGCTCGCGCCGGGGCGGTTGAGAAAGGCGTCAATGTCTCCGCCGGAACGGATGCAACGCGCGTCGCTTCATACAATCCGTGGGTGTCCCTCTATTGGATGGTCACTGGCAAGACGGTCGGCGGCATGCAGCTCTATCCCCGCGCCAACTGCCTCGACCGCGAGACGGCTCTGCGCATGTGGACGGAAAAGGTCACCTGGTTCTCGAACGAAGAAGGCAAGAAAGGCCGGATCGAAGAAGGTCAGTTCGCAGATCTGATCGTGCCAGATAAGGACTTCTTCGCTTGCGCGGAAGATGAGATCTCCTTCCTCACCTCTGACCTCACGATGGTCGGTGGCAAGGTGGTCTATGGCGCCGGAGTCCCCGGCATCGCTTTCTCCAAATCAGTATCCAACTTCAGCAAACAAGGAAATTTTGAAATGTCAGATGGTTTTGTAACCACGAAAGATGGTGTGAAGATCTACTACAAGGACTGGGGTGCGAAGGACGCTCAGCCGATTCACTTCCACCACGGCTGGCCGCTCTCCTCGGACGACTGGGACGCGCAGATGCTCTTCTTCGTGCAGCAGGGCTACCGTGTCGTCGCGCACGACCGTCGAGGCCATGGTCGCTCTGCGCAAGTGTCCGACGGCCATGACATGGACCATTACGCAGCAGACGCCTCGGCCGTGGTCGAACACCTGAATCTCAAGAACGCCGTCCACATCGGCCATTCGACCGGCGGCGGCGAAGTCGCCCGCTATGTGGCGAAGTTCGGCCAGCCACAGGGACGCGTGGCAAAGGCGGTACTCGTTAGCGCCGTTCCACCGCTGATGCTCAAGACAGCGTCGAACCCTGGCGGCCTTCCGATGGAGGTCTTCGACGGCATCCGCAAGGGCGTCGCCGAAAACCGCGCGCAACTATTTCTGGATTTCCCGTCCGGGCCCTTCTATGGCTTTAACCGCCCGGACGCCAAGGTCTATCCCGGCGTTATTCAAAACTGGTGGCGCCAGGGGATGATGGGCAGCGCAAAAGCCCATTACGACGGCATCAAGGCCTTCTCGGAGACCGACCAGACCGAGGACCTCAAGAAGATCTCCGTCCCGACCCTCGTCATGCATGGCGACGACGACCAGGTCGTTCCGATCGCCGACTCCGCGGAACTTTCGGTGAAGCTTCTCAAGAACGGAACGCTCAAGGTCTATAAGGGCTATCCGCATGGAATGCTTACCACGCACGCCGATGTAATCAATCCGGACCTCCTCGCCTTCATCAAGGCATGAACGCCTTTTGCCCGCCCTCCAGCTCGGATGGCGGGCCATTCTTTCTGCTGAGGAGATTTACATGAAACGCATGCCGCTATCCGTGCTGCTGAGCTTCAATGGTGGCTACGTTGACACCGCAGGCTTTCTCGCACTCCAAGGATTGTTCCCAGCTCACGTAACCGGAAACTTCGTCACGCTCGGCGCGACTGTAGCGATGGGGAGTTCTGGCGCTCTTCCCAAGCTTTTGGCACTGCCAATGTTCTGCTTGGTGGTCCTCATGTCCAGAATTGCCGGTCTTCTTCTTCACCGGGCGGGAAAACCTGTCCTGCGCTGCTTGCTCACGGTGTAGGTCGTCCTGTTGTTCGCGGCTGCGGCTTTTGCCATCGTCTACACCCCCTTCGGCGCGTCCACGCCGATCATGTCGGCTACCTGTTCCGGCTCTCCGAAAGGGAGATGATCGAACGGGATCGCCATAAGGTCGAACGCCGGATCAAGGCTGCTAAATGCCCTGTCGTGAAAAGCCTCGACAGCTTCGACTTCGCTGCCATCCACAAGCTCAACAAGATGCAGGCTGCGAATGGATCGAGCGTCGGGACAACGTCATCGTTCTCGGCCCCAGTGGAACCGGCATGACGCATGTGGCGCTCGGCCTCGGGCTGGCGGCCTGCCAAAAAAGCCTCTCTGTCGGCTTCACCACAGCGGCCGCTCTGGTCAGTGAAATGGTGGAGGCCCGTGACGAGCGGCGTCTGCTCCGCTTCCAGAAGCAGATGGCCACCTACAAGCTGCTGATCATCAACGAACTGGGCTTCGTGCCGCTGTCCAAGACTGGCGCGGAATTGCTGTTCGAGTTAATCTCACCACGCTACGGGCGCGGTGCCACCCTGATCACCAGCAATCTTCCATTTGACAAATGGACCGAGACCTTGGGATCCAAACGTCTGACCGGCGCGCTGCTCGATCGCATCGCCCACCATGTCAACATTCTCGAAATGAACGGCGACAGCTATCGTCTCGCCCAAAGCCGAGCCCGCAAGGCAGGCTAAAACTCTTCTCAAAAAATCGCCGCCCCGGCATGAGCCCCGCTCGGGCTACGCCCTCCCGGGGGCTCATGCCGGCGCTATGGTGGCCGACTTTTGCTCCGCTCCGTGGCAGGTTTTTAATCCGCCGTTGACAAAAGCGAACCCCAGCTCGCGTTTCCATTGCTCATTTTTGGTTGCGATGAGTTCGGCAACCGCCAGGTTAACCCCTCCGAAGCCGATGAGCGAAACATTGTAGATAGTCATGTAAAGCCTCCATCAGTGTTATCCACGAAGGCTCCCATTGCCAACTTACGTTAGCATTTCGACCAAACTGCTTACCGGAGTGCCCACTTCTGTGCACTCCGCACGGGGGTTGACCAACTCAACATTCCAGAACGTTCACGGCCAATACGTGCGATCTCTGACGTCTCTAATTGTCCAATGTCATGGACGCTAAGTTATGTTTTTGCTATCTTCTGAGACGCGCGGTGAGTGACTAACTTCTTGCCATGAGAACGGGAAAAAGCGAGGCAGCCGATCCATTCGGCTCGAGCGCTGGCCGGCCTCATCATCAAAGAAGGAGCCAAGTTATGAAATCGCTTACAGGTAAACGTGCCTTTGTCACTGGCGCCAGCCGCGGCATCGGCGCCGCAATCGCACGCCGCTTCGCAGCGGAAGGCGCATTTGTCGCCATCGGCTACGAGCGGTCAGCCGAGGCCGCCAACGCCATCGCCAACGAAATTGAAGCAGGCGGCGGCCGCGCCGTCACAATCCAAATGAATGCTGCCGACCCGATCTCGATCAAGAAGGCGGTTGACCAGGCCGCCTCCGAACTTGGCGGCCTAGATGTCCTCGTGAACAATGCCGGCATTATCAGCTACGGCACGCTCGAAGAGGTCACTCTTGAGCAAATCGACGCCATGCTGCACGTGAACGTGCGGGCGGTCATCCTCGCGAGCCAGGCAGCGCTGCCCCACATGTCTGACGGCGGCCGTATCATCTCGACCGGCAGCAATCTGGCCACACGCGTGCCGGACGCCGGCAAGGCTTTGTATTCCGCTAGTAAGGCAGCGTTGCTCGCCTGGACGCAGGGCACAGCCCGCGATCTCGGCCCGCGCGGTATCACTGTCAACCTCGTGCATCCTGGCTCGACCAATACTGACATGAACCCCGCCGACGGTCCTCACGCCGAAGCCCAACGTCAGCGCATGGCCATCAAGCAATATGGTCGGGCCGAGGATGTCGCCGCAGCCTTTGCTTTCCTCGCAACCGACGAAGCGCGGTCCATCAACGGGACGGGTATCGTTGTGGACGGTGGAGCAAACGCATGAACTCCGCCGGCGACCATTCCGAACATCTCTTGAACAAAGCCCTGCTTTTGCTGCACCGGCGATAACAATCGTTGTTGCCTCCGTATTCATCGTTGTCGGGCTCCTTCCCCTGGTTTCGCAGGATCTGCGCATCCCCCTTGCAAAGGAGGGAGAACTGGCGGGCTGGTGGGCATTTCGGCGGCGGTCGCCGGTCCCTTCGTCACGTTGCTTGCGAGCTGGATGGCGCCGCGGGTAGGCGCTTCGCCGAAGGAAGCTTTGCTGGTCGCTTGGAACAGTAATTATGGCAAAGCTGATAGCGACGCCATACTCGCCGAAATCGGGATCGCCGGCTGAGATTGCGATTGTATCCACCGACGGACATCGGCGTCCTGCAAAAGACGCATCAAATCATCTATCTTCGCCTGCGTAACCTGGGCGGGTGCCGCGATCGACGAAGATGAATTCTTCTCAAAGAGCGCCTGGGCCGAAGACGCGGAAGCGATGAGCAGAAAGAACAATACGGTGAGCCATCTCATCGGAATTCTCCAATAGCTGTCAATCTCGGGCCTCGACCCGCACTTTGGCAAAGAGATGCCGGGGCACCCTCTCGTGACGCGCCGGCATAGATTCAGGTTACCCGATCATTCGTTTGGCTCGTTCGATCAGAGCCTTCGACTGATCATCTCGGCCATCATGATCGTGGTCACATTGGTCGGTGCTGAAACGATATCGGGCATGATGGATGCGTCGACCACATGCAGGTTTTCCGTACCGCGGACTGCTCCATTCTCGTCAACGACGACGGTAGGATCTTCGGCACTTCCCATCGGAACGGAGGACGTGGGGTGAGAATAGCCGTCGACCTGCTCGATGATCGCTTTCTCTAGCGAAGCGTCGTCATCGACATCCTTTCCAGGGAACATCTCCATCTCGATCATGTCGCTGAAGGGTGCCGTTCTGCCGATCCGGCGCGACAGCTTTACGGCTTCCATCATCCGGCGCAGATCGCTTGGATCCTGGAAGAAGTTGAAGCGGATCAGCGGCATGGCGCGTGGATCGCGACTAGCAAGGCGGATCGATCCGTTGGACTTTGGCAGTGTTACCGAGCAGGCAAGCACAATCGCACCGCCCGTCGGACTTTGAGCCGGGTCGAAGATATGCGTTCCCGAGACGTGTAGATCGAGCTCATCCGGGCCAGCCTCGCTGGAATTGGTCCAGACAATGGCCCCTGCCGCTGGCGTCATCGAACTGGCATCCGGCTTCAGAGCGTAGATATTGTAGTAGAATGGGTGTTCCTTCAGCAGGTTTCCAACGGGTGCGTCAACGACAACCGGAATATCCAGCTCGCGCAGATGCGAGGACGGCCCAATACCGGAGCGCATGAGGATAGCGGGGCTGCCATAGGTCCCGGAGGACAGGATGATCTTGCCGCCGGTGATCGTCTCCCCGCCGATGAGCTTGATGCCAATGGCACGACGCCCGCTAAGGAGGATGGAATCGACCTCGGCATGCCCCATAACTGTAAGGTTCGGCCTGCAACGCACATCGTCCGTTAGGTAGGCCATGCCGGTGTTGATCCGGCGGCCATCCACGACGTTCAGCGGATAGGGCGAAACCCCGTTCTGCTCGGCACCGTTGAAATCGCTGATACGGGCGAGGCCTGCAGCTTCCGCCGCCAACACGAAGGCTTGCATCGACGGCGTATTTTCTCCCATCGTTCTCTGTCGGATCGGGAACGGACCAGAACGACCGTGCCAGGCGTCATCTCCGGTCGGAGTATTCTCGAGCGATTTGAAGACTGGCAGGACGTCTTCAAAGGTCCAGCCCTTGACTCCGCGAGCTGTCCAGCGTGCGAAGTCGGACCTGCGCGCACGCATTGCGACAGCCGCATTGACAGCCGAACCACCACCGAGAACCTTGCCGCGCAATGCCCTGACATCATGCCCGAGACCAAAATGATCCTGCGTGCGGTAGCCCCAGTCATGCTCCGCATCGCCACCCACGCGGTTCGCATTAGCGATGACGTCGGGAAAGTCGGCGGCCGCATAGGCCGGGCCGGCTTCGATGAGCAGGACCTTCCTGCTGGCATCTTCGCTCAATCGGTTCGCCAGAACCGCGCCGGCAGAACCTCCTCCTGCGATGATGACGTCATATGTGGTAACGGTTGGCATATCCATCTCCTCTAGCAGTTGGCCCAATTTCGCCTCAACCACGGTTGAAAGCGGCGAGCATGAACTGTGCTGCACGGTCGAGTGCTGTTCTGGCGCTCTCGATATGCTCGACGTCGAGCTGGAAAACGTGGTGCATGCCTTCCCAGATCTCGAGCTGGACAGGGACGCCAGATTGAGCTGCGCGGTCGGCGAATTGCCGGGAGTCATCGAGCAGGCGCTCATCGGTGCCGACCTGGATCAGCAATGGCGGCAGTTTTTTAAGATCACCCAGCAGAGGCGACGCCAGCGGATCGGAGGCGCTGAACGAGCCGATATATTTTTGGGCGCAGTCCTTGAGGTAGTCATAACCGATCAGCGGATCGACAACGGATTGATCCACCATCGAAGCGCCAGAGAGGGTCAGATCAACCCAGGGAGAAAACACGACGCCGGCGACTGGCTTCACGTCCGAGTTCCCGTTGCCGAGTTGCGTCAACGTCACCAGCGAAAGTCCGCCGCCGGCAGAATCGCCGACGATAGCGATTTTTTGGAAGCCCTGAGCGATAAGCCAGTCCCAGGCAGCTAGTGCCGTGTTCGGCGCCGTCGGCAAAGACGCTTCAGGCGCAAGTGGATACTCGAGGATGAAAGCCGGAACCCCGGTGCGGGCAACGATCTGGCTTACAAAACCGCGATAGGCTTGCGACGAACCAAGAACGTAGCCGCCACCATGGATATAGAGGAATGCCTTGGAGGTGCTTGCCTGTTCCGGACGAACCCACCAGCCGCTGACGCCACCCTCATCGACAGCTTCGAAGCTTACGCCGTCCACAAGTGGGCTTGCCGAGATGAACGCTTCGTAAGTGGTGCGCAGGTCGCTCGTGGCCGATGCCCAGAAATCAGCAAACCGCTGGCGAAGGGCGTCTTCGCGGGCACGCTCTACGTCCGAAATCGTGACGACTTCGGTCTTGGCCTTGATATCAGTGGTCTTCAGAATATCCAGCATGGTCTTACTCCGTTTGTACCGCTCGTCCGGCGGCGTTCGAGGATTAGGATTTCGGGATTGCCCGATGTAAAGTCGCCGTCGAAGGCGCCTTCAGGCGCCGCCGTTGGTCTTCATCCAAGGCAGGATTCAGGGGATCGGTTTTGCCGCGAGAAGTACGAAATGAGCCTCTTCATTGGCCTCGATGTGAACTTCCGTTTCCGATCCTGCAGCCACCGTCGTTGCGGTTCCTGCAGTAAGGTCTCGGCTCTCGCTGGCCGCTTTGAGCGTGATCGTGCCCGAGACGGCATAGATCCATGCCCCCCCGGCCCTCCGGCATCAGATGTGAAAACTGTCCGCCTGAATGGAGGAAGCCATCCAGCATGGTCATTTCCTCCGGCGTTCCCTGGGCACCGGCGACGTGACCGCTGCGGCCAAGAACGACGCGGATACGAAAGTCCGGCGTTTCGATGACTGGCATGCTAAGCGCTTCCACATGAAGCGCTCGGGCCGGTTCCCTCTTCAGGCGCTCCGGCAGATCGACGAAGATTTGCAGTGCGTGGGTTCTTCCACCTTCCTCGGGCTTTTCCTCATGCACTGCACCGCTCGCCGCAGCCAACCAGTAAAGATCTCCTGGCTTCAAGGCGACATTATTCCGGAGTGTATCCCGGTTCAGAAACGCCCCTTGGGAATCTTCGAAGATAGCGGTGACAGCTGATATACCTTTATGAAGATGCGGGTCGAAGGTAGGGGCCGTCATGACAAAATGATCGATCATGAGAAGCGGGTTCATCCGACCATCGAACATCTTCTCGGAGAAGTGGATTGCGACGAATCCGCTGCCGATTTCACGTGGCAAACCGGTGACGATCGCACCTATTCTCGCCGCATCATCCCGCGGGATCTCAAATGTTGCAGCCGTTTGCATCTCGTTCGCTCCGTTGACAGGTGTCTGCCAACGAATTTGCGGCCAACTGCATCGGACGAGAAGTCGCTAATGTCCCAACCTTGCGTTCAAGAAACTGGACGATCCCTATAACAAGACTGCTTTCGGAAATTCCGCAGCCAGATGATCGAGAAAAGCGCGAACCGATGGAAGCAGGCCTTGCCGGTAAGGAATAAGTGCCGTCAGTGTGGAATCGCCTGCTAGCCAATCCGGCAGGATGCGCCTGAGGGCACCGGATTGAACTGCTGCCCTGGCGATGTAACCTGGTAGAGCGACCACACCAATTCCTTTGATGGCCGCTTGCTGAAGACCAACCATGTCGTCTCCAATCAGTCGGGGTGTCAGCGGCACCACAACTTCGTCTCTCGCCTGGCGCGCATGACGTAATCGCCAGACCGGCGAAACCCCGGTCCTCATCATGAACAGCGACGGATGAGTCTGGAGATCTTGAGGGCTTTTTGGAGCACCATTTTTTTCGATATAATCAGTTCCGGCAAAGAGATACCAGGGGGCGGGCGCAAGCGTCCGCTGGACGAGGTTGGAATCGGGAAGAGGATCGGAATGCGCCCGGACCGCGAGGTCAAAATTCTCACCGACGATATCCACCGTGCGGTCGGCAGCATGGGCGAAGATATTGACCTTGGGATACTTCACCAGAAAATCGGCAATAATATCCGCCATGGCAAACTGCATCGTTGCGACACCCGCCGTGCAGCGCACAGTGCCGGTCGGCTCGGTTAGCCGGTGCCTTATTGTCGTTTCCGCCATTTCGGCTTCACGCAGCATGGCGACGGCGTGGCGATAAAAGTCGCTTCCCGCGTCCGTCATACCGAAACGGCGTGACGTTCGGTTGAGCAAGCGGACCCCGAGTTCCTTCTCGAGCTCCTGCATACGGTGGCTGAGTGTCGACTTCGGCACCCGAAGTGTTCGGCCAGCTGCCGTGAAGCCTCCGCGATCGACGATTTGCACATAGTAAAAGAAATCATTTAAATCGAGCATCACACATCGTTCATTTGGTCGGACGTTGCGTTGTAGTTTTGACGGTTTTTGAGCCATTCGTCCAGACACTAGCTAATGCCGGATACTGAATTTGAGGGATTTGCTGTCTAAGGGTCGCGTTAAACGACTCTCTTGTTCACCTACCCGCTAGCGAGGAAGCCGATGTCTGCAGGCCATGAGCCACTAGCTCGCATTGACACGGTCTTGAGGGTTCGTCCCGAGCTCCAGTACTTTTGTCATTTCAGGCTCGTGGAGCCTATCCCATCCCGATGCAGGCTCAGGATGGGCAGCATTTCATATCGTCATCAGGGGCGATGGAGAGCCCGGATTTAAGCTTGTCACGCTCAAGGCAGGAGATGTGATCTTACCGCCACAGCCTGCAGACCAAGGGATGTAAGGCGCCTGCACAATCGCCATTGAGATACCGGGCGGACCGTGCCCTGTGGCGAAATCGGCGATCATTTGGTCAACGTATTCGCCGTGGCGCTGCAGATTGGTGTCACCCCGTACGATCGGCAGATGCGGAGCCGATGCGGCCTGAGAAAAAGCCGGAACGGAGAAGCTTGCTGAGGCAGCCAGAGCTGCCTGCAGGAGGTTTCTAGTGACGGTCATGGTTTGATCCTCTGGCGCAAGGGAATGCCTTTGGCTGCATCGGGTCCGATGCCCACTTGCGTAACGTTGATTTTAAGAGTGCTCGAAAGAAAAGTCGATTGGGAGCGTGGTCCCTGTTCAGGCTTTAGCGATGACAGAGTGTGAGAACTTCGTGCATTTGGTTCGTCTGCTCCTTGCGTTGCGATGAACAAAAGTTAGGAAGAACCTCAGGCATTGTGGATGGCCGTGCCGCCCATTCTCTTGTCCCAGAGGATCGTTTTACGATGGCCAAGTGCGGTCGAGTTCAGGCGCGTCTACGATCGGGCCGACCCGACAGATCTGCATTGAAACGACGAAACTAACATCACGCCGTCGTCCAATGGGTAGGACTTTAGGTTGCGTTTTTGCTGACTTTTGGGCTGCTCGTGACAAGGCTAACTTATCCTGGTCACGAACGAAATGAACCGCCGCGAGTGAGCTGAGCGGTTGAGTTCAAAAGGAGAAACGCAATGACCAACCGCACCTACGAACCTCTTACCGCCGACAATGCCGCCGTCATTCTGGTCGACCATCAGGTTGGTCTCATGACAGGCGTGCGTGATTATTCCACTGGCGAACTCAAACACAATGTTGTCGCGCTCGCAAAGGCGGCGAAGGCCTTAAACCTGCCGATCGTCGTCGTCACCACGGCTCGCGACAGCATGTGGGGGCCGACCATTCCCGAACTCGTCGAAGCGCTGCCGGGCAGCGAGATCATCGACCGTTCCTCGGTCAATGCTTATGACGACGAACGCGTCGCCAAGGCAATTGAGGCAACCGGCCGCAAGAAGTTGATCTTCGCGGGCATTTCTCTGGAAGTCTGCGCGGCTTTCCCGGCCATGACGGCAGTCGCTCGCGGCCTCGACGCTTATGTTGCGGTGGATGCTTCGGGCACCTTCAGCGAAACCAAGCGGCAAGCGGGCCTCCTTCGCATGCAGCAGGCGGGCGTCATCCTGTCCGACTACGCCACCCTCATGGTGGAGATCCTCAAGGATAACGGCCGCCCGGAAGCCGGAGCCGTCTACGCCGCCCTCGACATGCCCTGGGCCACTCTTGTCGGCCAGGTCGCCAAGGCATACGGCAAGTAAATCCCAACGACTATATCCGACCATCACGCGTCGCGAGACCTGTTCGCCTGAGCGGCTTAGCTAGCCGCTTCTGTCACGAACTCGACCGGTTTCGCGCTTGCGGTCACTCTTGCCAGAACTAGGAACGTTTCAACGGAGAGCTAGATATGGGCTAAGTAACAACAAACGACGGTACGGAGATCTTTTTTAAGGACTGGGGTCCAAGGGAAGCTCAGCCGAGTCTGAAGCAAAGCGCCAGTCTTCAACGACCATCCACTCCTCTGCGGTAACAGTCGACTGATGAATCTCTTAGCGGAGGCTGCCGGGCTCATGTCGCGAAGGGCCAACCAGGGCGAGGAGTGCTGAGCCGAGATCCTCAGATCTGCCCGGCTTTGCCCTGAAGAATGCTACGTTGGTCAGTTCAGCCATATCCGTGCTCCTCGCCCACGTCTGGTTACACCGCGTCGAGGGCAATAATCCTCGACTTGGCCGCAGCCTGCCACTGTGCGGCGAGCGGTGCATATTCCGGCGATGCGAAAAGCTGACGGATCGCATCCTTGTTCGGAAACTCGATGATGAGCATGTTGGTGGCGGCCCAGCCTTCCAACTCCAAGGGGCTTTCATCAATGGCGATAAGCTTGCCGCCGGCTTTGCCGACGAGCGGCAGTGCCTTCGACCGGTAGTCTTGGATAGACGTCATGTCGTGGATGTCGAGATCGACAACTAGATAGGCAGACATAGGTTTTTCCTTTTCTGTCGGGTATTTTTGGTTTCCGGGACTCACGGCGCTGTCAGGGGAGATGGCGCCATTTGACCATGCGGTCCTTGAGATCGAGCGTGCCGCCGTCGACGGTGAACGTGCCGTCACCGCGGTGATGCATCATTCGCCGCTCTTTGCGGTTCTTTGATCCAGATTCTCGTCGCCTCAAGGATGAAGAGGCTGTAACGGTCCGAGAGCCGGCTATCGACGACCCGACATTCGATGTTGGACAGGCAGTCGGAGAGGAGCGGGGCTGATACGTCCTTGGCAGGTAGGGTTTTTAGACCGAACCTCTGGAATTTATCCACCCGATCGCCCGAGCAGTTCCCGACGTCAACAACGGTTTCGGCGAGATCCAGACCGGGTACAGCTATGACACACTCTCCGGTTTCCCGCAGAGCCTGATAGCTGTGATCCCAGGGCCCAATGACACAACCGATCAGCGGCGGGTCATGCTGGATCATCATATGGAAACTCATCGTCATCACGTTGGGCTTGCCGTTATCACTCGTTGAGACCATGACGATCGGGCCAGGTTCCAGAACGCGATAAGCTTGAGATGCGGGTAATTCCTTCATGACAATCTCCCTTGAGAGGTCCCTGCATCGAGGCAGGGACCCTTCAGGACCGGTCTGTTACCAGCCCTGTTCTACTGGCAGGACAAACAGTTCAGCGACATCGACATGAGCCGGGGCCTGGGCCGCGAAGACGATGGTGTCGCCAATATCCTCGCCCTGGAGGAAGGTCATCTGGCCGGCCAGTTCATCCATCTGCTTGCGATACCCCGGATCGGTGATGTGATCGTAGAGCTCGGTGGCAACGGCGCCCGGCTGGATGCAGGTCACGCGGATGCCGTGTTTCTGGCCGACTTCCATGCGCAGGCCGTCAGAGAAAGCGGTGACCGCATGCTTTGTCGCGCAGTAGACCGAGAGGCCCTTGAAGACCTTGCGACCAGCAATTGAGGACATGTTGAACACGTGGCCGGAATGCTGCTTGATCATCTGAGGCAAAACGGCAGCCGTCGTGTTGAGCAAGCCCTTGACGTTCACATCCACCATTCGCAGCCACTCGTCGACCTTGAACTGGTCGATATCGGAGAGCGGCATCAGGCCGGCATTGTTAACGAGAATGTCGATCGAACCATACGCGTCGATCAGCTTTTTGACACCCGCGTCGACCGAAGCCGTATCGACAACGTCCAACTCGATCACAAGAGCTTCGCCACCTTTCGCTTCGATCTGTTTCTTAAGGTCTGAGAGCTTGTCGGTGCGGCGTGCAGCGATACCGACCTTAGCACCCGCTTCAGCAAGCTTTGCAGCAGTCGCCGCGCCGATGCCACTCGATGCGCCGGTGACCAGTGCGATCTTTCCGTTAAGGTTGGGCATTGTCTTCACTCCTTGTCTGAAGCCCACCACCGCGGTGGGCGTTTCGTTTTGACAAGGATGAAATTATGCCTTCCACCTCCAACCTTCTCTCGGGTCCTTGCTCGACCTGTCGCGATCTTGCTCGAAATCGCCACAGGAAAGAGAAAATCTAGCCTTGCCGGTAGTGGCTCGGCGGCAGACCAGTTTCCCGTCGGAAAACCTGGGCGAAGTGACTAGGGCTGGAATAACCGACAGACATGCCGATCTCGATGATGCTGGTACCCGTCCCCTGCAGAAGAAGCTGTGCCCGCGCAACGCGCTGGCGAATGAAGTAGCGCGAGGGCGAGAGCCCGGTCGCCTTCTTGAACAAACGACTGAAATGAAATTCGCTCATGCCGACCGTCTCGGCCAATTGGACGAGGTTGAACGGCTCGGCTAAATGTTCTTCAAGATAAGCGAAGGCCCGCCGAAGCTTAAAGCCGGGAAGTGCATTCTGGCGATCATCTGCAGCTTCACTGGCCGCGTAGTTCCGGATCAGATGCACGGCAAGGCTCTGGGCAAGACCCTGAACGAACAACTGGCTCCCCTTGCCTTCAGACGTCAGCTCCTGATGAATCAATGCAAGAAGGTGTGACAGCTGCGTGTCCTTGCCCCCCGAAATGTCGCGCAGCGCAGGAGGAGCGGAGCAGCCTAGCACTTCGTAGGCAACGCGCTCGAAAAGCGGAACTGAGAGATAAAGGTGCATGACTTGGAAAGGTGCGTCGCCGATGGCGCGCCAGCGCATCTGGTACGGTGTGGGAGAACGGGTCAGGAAGAAATCGCCCGCCGACACCGTATTGGCAACCCAGTCGCCATCCAGGTCCCGCTCCTCGACGACCGCTTCACCCGAGATCACCCAGACGATGAGTGGTTCTGCGACTGCGGGAACAAGAAATGGCTTGTCTTATGATTTCCACGCTTCTTGTTGAGATAAAGAAGCGCCGGAGAGGACGGCCATCCTTCTCCGGCGATGGGGGACGGATCGTGAAATGGCAGGTCGACGTTCTTGCGAATGCCGGGCCGAGCTAGAGTTTGATCGCCCCCA
>NZ_JABDWV010000027.1:0-37114 GCF_019685435.1 Rhizobium sp. NLR10b
CGGAGGTGATTGCCAAACGACAGAAGGCGCTGGCGCGGATGGAGGCTGCGGAATGAATGGTGAGGGACATAGTCTCAAAGCTAAAGCCGAAGGGGTGCGTCCTACCCGCCCCCGCTCCTCCCTGCAACCCGGCCCAGCCGGTCGGATCGGGGGCTGATCTCCCTGCCCTGTAGTAGCCTTTAAGCCCTTGTTGCATTTACATTAGAAGTCACACGGGAATTGTAGCGAATCATTCCATTATGACGTGTGGCACGAAACGTGATAGATTGGCCGTTATACGCGCGCGGTCTTCGCGAACGGCAAGACCGCAGGCGCGATCACCGGCAACCCAGCTGCCGAGCACAGCAAAGCCGTTATCGCTTTCGAAAAGCGGGGCATAGGCCTGGATAACGAAACCTTCCTCGCCGTAATCGCCCGGTGCGGAAAACGCTTCCCGCCCATCTCGAAAAATTGTGACGTTCTCGCCTTCTCGCGACAAGAGTGGTTTGCGCACGTAGTCGGTCAAGGTCGAAGCCGCCGGGTCGTCGGTGAAATAACTCGGCAGCAGGTTGGGGTGATTGGGGTGGCGCTGCCAGAGCAGCGGCAGAAGCCCCTTGTTGGAGAGCACGGCCTTCCAGGCGGGCTCGACGAAAACATCGCCCGAGCGGGCAAGTTCGCGCGCGAAAGGCTCGCGCAGCATGAATTCCCATGGGTAGAGTTTGAAGCAGCGGTCGATCACCCGATCCTTGAGGTCGGTGTAGCGGCCCTGCGCATCGATGCCGATCTCCCGAATGTCCAGAAGCTCGACGCGATGGCCGGCCTGCACCGCACAATCCATGAGGTAGACCGTCGTGCCGCGATCCTCCTCATTGTCGGTTATCGCGGCGAAATGGAAGATGGGCTCCTTGGGAAATTGATCGAACGCCTCGACAAGACTTTCCTGCAGGAAATTATACTGGTCCGCATCTTTGGGCAGAACACCCAAAGCGATCTGATCGGTCAGCCAGTTGAACTGGAAATAGGCCGTCTCGAA
This sequence comes from Rhizobium sp. NLR10b, assembly GCF_019685435.1. Taxonomy (NCBI): domain Bacteria; kingdom Pseudomonadati; phylum Pseudomonadota; class Alphaproteobacteria; order Hyphomicrobiales; family Rhizobiaceae; genus Rhizobium; species Rhizobium sp. NLR10b. Next base: position 1,013 of record NZ_JABDWV010000027.1, read on the forward strand.
CACCGAGGTCGGGGTATCGGCGTTGTATTCGAGTAGCTTGGCCGGGCCATTGCCATCATAAGCAAGATCGAAACGGCCGTAGAGGTGCCGGTCGCGGCGCTGCCAGGACCGCTGCACAACATCACGCAGGTCCGCCGGAATGGCCAGCCTGTCGAGCGCCTCTTCGCTGCTGACGATCTCGCCGACCAGATCCATGCACATATCGTGCAGTTCCTGGCTCGGCTGTTCGATCTGCTTCTCGATCTCCTCGAGCGTGAACGTATAGGCGGCATCGTCGAGCCAGTAGGGCTCGCCATACATGACGTGAAATCCGAAGCCGACGGCCTGCGCCTTGTCACGCCAGTCAGGACGCGGCGGGAGGGTGATGCGTTTCATGTCATCCGCCGAAACTAAAGGACGAACGGCCGCCGAAGCCTTGCCGGGCAACGGTGCGGGTATTGACGTTGACCGGCTTGACACTCTGGCGCGCGGGCACAGTCACGCTGTCGCCACCCGAGCGAACGGTGGTTGTGACCGTCTGCCCCGAGCGGTTGCGATAAATCGGCGTCGAGCCATAATAGGAGCCATTCGCCTCCTGGCGCCGGCGATAGTCGTAATAGTCGCCGATATTGTTGAGTGCCGAAGACAGCATGTAGCCCGCCAGGAACGGCACGAAGAAGCTGCCGCCTCCGCCGGTATTGTTGTTGGTGACGGTATTGGCCGGCTGTTCGGTGCACTGGCCCTTGCCGTATTCGGCCTCGCAGGCGGCCATGCCGTTGAAACGCGGCGCGGTGGCGAGATGGGCGCGCATCGCATCCTGATAGCTGGCTTGGCAGACCTGCCGGTCCATGCCCGCAGCCACGCATTGGTCGACGGACGTGAACATTATATCCGAAGGGGCCTCCTCGCCGCACCCGGACAGCGCCAGTGTCGAGGCGGCGATGGTGCCAAGGGCCAGCAAAGGTCGCCTGTGCCCGCTCATACGTCTGCGCATTTTTCCCTCCCTCAATAGGTCATGCAGGCAGCGTTGAGCAGACCGATGACGAGCGCTATTCCGCCGCCCCACAGGCCCGCCGCGATATCACCGGCAGTGATTTTTTCATGCAGGTCCTTCATGGTGAAGTTCGCGATGTAGAAAGCAAGGATCTGCGCCAGAGTGCCTATCACCGCCCATATGATGTAATCGATGACGCTGACGGAATTGGCTGCGGCGGAAGCCAGAGGCAAGCTGAAACCGACAAGCGCGCCTAAGAACGCGGTGACGGCAGCAAGATTGCCCGCCCGGATCAGTTGGACCTCCTGTTGCGGCGTCAACCAGGTGTAGATCACCGCGAAAACGCCGTAGGCGGCGAGCCCGATGGCGAAATAACCAAGGAAAGCAGGCAGGCCCGCCACGTAGTCGAGCATCGAAAAAGTCCTCCGTTGAAATTGATAGGTCCCTCAGACGCGACGAACGTCGGCCGGAGCCAATCCATAACCGATCAGAAATTCCACCGAGCTGCCCGCCTGGCTCTGCCCAAAATCGAGGTCGCGCTCGACATTGATCAGTAGCATTTCGCGCGTCGAGCCAAGCGGGCGGTAATACAGCATGCAGGTCTGATGGATGGAGCGCTGCGTTTCACCATCGCTGACCTTTTCAACAAATTCCACCAATTGCGCCCGTTCCGGACCGTCGCCCCAGAACCGGTTATAGAGGATCCCGTCAGCATCATAGGATGGCTGGCCGATCAGGCCGCCCGGCCCGGTCCAGCGGTTCCATTCGCTCTGGCCGACGGGCACGACGCTGTCCCAAGGCTGATAAAAGCTGATGTCGTCGATCGCCTCACCCGGCTTACCCGACGCCGACATCACCTGAATCATCCGGTTTTCTTCATCGTAGTAGCGCGACAGAACCGTCGCGGCGTCGAGCGAGACCTCACCGTAGCCGGCAATGATGAACGGCCCGCTTCGCGGCAGCGGCATGGCAGGCTCGCCGCCCAAAGCATCGGCTTCGAGCGAGAGGAAATCGATCTCGAGCGCCCCGCCGATGGCCGCACTCAAGGGGCCGAGTTCTTCGGGTAAGGCCCCCTCGCTCTTGTTTCCGCCGAACCAGCCGATCATGTCACGTCTCCCATTCGAGCCCAGGCTATGGCAGCGGGATCTAGCCGAATTTCGCTGATGTAGTAAAGCGTCTCGCCGCCCCGCATCAGCGTCTCGTCCCGGCAATTAAGGTCCGTTACGCCGTGGCTCAGCATGCCGACGAGCGTCACATGGTGCCGACGCTTGAGGCTTAAAAACATGTCGCCATAGGAGAGCGGTGCGTGCAAGGCCGGCACCGCCAGGGAAAAGGCCGTGTCGGTGGAGGCAGCCGACAACAGCCGTGCGGCGATTTCCGAAGAACCCGGATCACGTGCGGAACGCGACAGAAGCTCCTCGGCGAGGGAACCCACCGCCTCGACACGCGGCCGACGCTGCTTGACCATCTGTGCTGTGCGGTCGTCGGCGAAATAGGCGACGATATGGGCATTGGGCGCATGATCCTCGGCGATCAGCACCGCGGCCAGCGTTTCATCGTCATTTGCGCCGCGGGCGATGACTGCCCGCGCCTGGGCCACTCCGGCCCGCAACAAAGCGTCGGCATCGGCAAGCCGTTCCGTGCGGACGTAGTCGGCATAATTGCTGGCGGGATTTTCCGGCAGATCCTTGGCGACCAGAACCGTCATCGGTTCGTTGGCATGCCGTTCGGAGTGCAGCAGCCGTAACGTCTGGTATGTCTGCCCCTCTTGCCATCCCAAAACGACGATATGACCGGTGCGTTCGCTGTAATCACCCAATCCGCGCATGCGATTTCTCCAAATCGTACCGATCGCTGTCAACAACTTGCCAAGAACAGCGGTAAAGATGGCGATGCCACCGGGCAGAACGACCAGGACGGTAATGATCCGGCCGAGGCCCGATTTTGGGGAAAGATCGCCATAACCGACAGTCGTTGCCGTAATCATGTAATAGTAAAGAAAGTCGACCGGGTTGCCGACGAGATCGCCTTCCCCGGCCAGCATAAAGAGCAAATAGGAAGTAACCAGATGCACAACGAGGATAACAAGAAGGGCTGACCACGCCAATTCGCCGAGCGACAGATATACACGCCGCAGTAATGAAGCGATAAATGGCAAGCGATTCGCCCCCGTTGCTGACCCCTACCCTACCGAAATTTATTTCGCGCGCTAGACCTTTAAGTTGTAAACCGATTACCCAGATATTTGCGACGCTCTAACCGATGGAGGACTTTTTGGAGACCTGGAGCCTTACCACTTTAACGCGCCTGTTCGCAGCCGACCCGGAAGCGCTGGGCGATGTGGATGTAGCCGTGCCGGAACATGGGGACGTTATCTGCGTAACTCTCAAGGAAAGAGGCGATCTCGACGTCTTCGTCGCGGTGAGCGGAGAGCGCGATATTCTTGTCAGCGTTGTCCTGGTGCCATGCAAGGACGTGCCCAAGCGGGAGGCCTTCGAACGGATGGTTCTCAAGACGCACAAGTTCGTGCCGCTGTCGAGCTTCGGCATCACCACGATTGACGGTGAGGAATGGTACGAATTGTTCGGCTCGCTGTCGGCACGTTCGTCGGCCGAAACCGTGGTCGAGGAAGTCGCCATTCTGGCTGCCAATGCGGTCGACGCCGCACACATGATTGAAGAATGGAAAAGCGGGGAGATTGCAGCGTGAGCACCTGGGGAAAGATTTTCACCGCCATTCGCGGCGGCATTAACGAGGCAGCGGAAGCGGCCGCCGACAGCCAGTCGATGCGCATTCTCGACCAGGAAATCCGCGATGCCGAACAGTCGCTGCGCCGGGCGCGATCCGATCTGGCCGGTATCATGGCGTCGAACAAGAGCGTCATGCGCCGGCTTGAAGAAAACCGCGCGAAGGAAGCCAAGGACACCGACAGCGCCCGCGCGGCGATCTCAGCGGGCCGCACGGATCTGGCGCAGGGTCTCGCTCAGCGCATTGCCAACATTCGCGCCGAAACGCAGCGAGACCAGGAAGAGCTCGACCGGCTGCTGCCCCGCCAGCAGCAGATGCTGCGCACGATCCAGGAAACCGAATCGCGGATCGCTCAGATGAAACGCGAGGTGGAGAATGTCAAAGCCAACGAGTCGCTGCTGCGCGCTCAGTCGGCGATTGCCCATAACCAGTCGGGCATCAATACCCGTCTCGGCAGCGCCGTCCAAAGTCTCGAACGCATCAAGAAGCGCCAGGAAATGACGGCCGGGCGCATCGAGGCCGGCGCGGAACTGGCCGCGCTGGAAAACGGCAGCGATCTCGACCGTCAGCTGCGCGAGGCCGGCATTGGCGGTTCCCGTGAATCGGCGGACGACATCCTTGCACAGTTGATGGCACCAAAGCATTCGGCCGAGCCCGTCCTGCTCCCGCCGCCCGCTGGCAACAAGGACTGAGAATACCCGGAGCGGCCGCCCTGTCGGAGAGATCGAAGACAGAGCGGCCGCACGCCGAACTCTGACGTTGCAGCCGGCCAAGCCCGCGCTCGCCGACCGCGCCCATGACACCAGCACGATCCCGGGTTTCGGCATCGATGCGGGTTGAACCGGAGCTCTTGCAGCGACGGGCGCCTCCCGAATTCACTTGAATGTCATGCATTTGAATGGTCATCGAGGCGATGCGCATCGGCGATTTCCGCCTTGCGCTTGCCGTCAAAGCACGCTAATTGGCCACTGTTATGTTATTACATCACTGGACGGGCACAAGCCGTGCCGGCCAGTCAGAAGGGTTTCAGCGAATGAACAAGGCGATCACAACACTCAGCTACGCACTGGCTGTATCCGCCACATTGACTTTTGCAGGAATGGCAGGCGCTGAGACATCTTCGGGAAACAATCACAGCCACAGCCATTCCCACGATAAACAGGGGTCGGTGTATGATGGGTATTTCGACGACGATCAGGTAAAGGCGCGTGAACTGTCGGACTGGGAGGGCGACTGGCAGTCCGTCTACCCCTTTCTTGTCGACGGAACCTTGGATCCGGTGATGGCCGACAAGGCGAGACATGGCGATAAGAGCGCCGGAGAATATCGTGCCTACTACGACACGGGATACAAGACCGACGTCGACCGGATCGTCATCAACGGAAAGAAGGTTACCTTTTTCCGTGGCAAGGACTCCGTCAGCGGAGACTACGAGACGGATGGCCGCGAAATCCTCACCTATAAGAAGGGTAATCGAGGGGTTCGTTTCATCTTCAGGAAAAGCGCCGGCGACGACGCCGCACCGCAGTTCATTCAGTTCAGCGACCACCTCGTCGCCCCTGAGAAGGCGGATCACTACCATCTCTATTGGGGCAACGACCGTGCCGCACTACTGAACGAGGTCACCAACTGGCCGACCTATTACCCATCGAGCCTGAATGGGAAACAGATCGCCGAGGAGATGCTGAGCCACTGACTAGCTGACACCGAGAAAGTGCCTGAGCTCGGCAGTTTGCGGATCGGCGAAGACATCCTCCGGCCGACCGGCTTCATGGACACGGCCCTGATGCATGAAGACGACGCGGCTGCAGACGTCGCGGGCGAACCGCATCTCGTGCGTGACCATCAGCAGCGTCATTCCCTCGGCGGCAAGTTCGCGCACGACGGCCAGAACTTCGGCGACCAGTTCCGGATCGAGCGCCGATGTGATCTCGTCGCAAAGAAGGGCGGTCGGCTGCATGGCGAGCGCGCGGGCGATGGCGACGCGCTGCTGTTGTCCGCCCGAGAGCTCGTCCGGATAGGCATCGAACCTGTGGCCCAGACCTACCCGCTCCAGCATCCTGCGGGCGGTCGCTTCCGCTTCGGCCTTGGGTGTCTTTTTGACCACCGTCTGCGACAGCATGACGTTGCCGCCGGCAGTCAGATGCGGGAAAAGATTGAATTGCTGAAAGATCATGCCGACCTTCAGACGCAGCGCCTTCAGATGAACTTCGTCATCGAGAAGCTGTGCGCCGGCCACGGAGATGGAACCGTCGGTGATGGTCTCCAGGCCATTGATGCAGCGAAGCAGGGTCGATTTGCCCGAGCCGCTCTTGCCGATAATGGCAATGACCTCGCCAGGCTCGACATTCAGATTGATGCCTTTCAGCACCTCGTTGGATCCGTAGCTCTTGCGGACGTCAGTGATTTCGATGAGCGACATTGAGTTTTCTCTCCAGGATCTGGCTGCTTTTCGACAAGGGCCAGCAAAGGGCGAAATAGATGAGCGCCACGAGCCCATAGACGGTGAAGGGCTGGAAGGTGGCGTTGGTGACCACGGTGCCGGCCTTCGACAATTCGACGAAGCCGATGATCGAGGTCAGCGCCGTGCCCTTGATGATCTGAACGGAGAAACCGACGGTCGGCGGTATGGCGATCCTCAGCGCCTGTGGAAGAATGACGTAGCGCATCTGCTGCAGACGGCCCATGCCGAGGCTGGCGGAGGCTTCCCATTGCCCCTTCGCAACCGCTTCGACGCAGCCCCGCCAGATCTCGGTGAGAAAGGCGGCGCTCCATAGGATCAGCGCCAATCCCGCCGCAAGCCAGGCCGGCACGTCTATTCCGAAGAGGCCGAGACCGAAAAAGGCGATGAAGAGCTGCATCAGCAGCGGCGTACCCTGGAAGAGCTCGATATAATATTTCGCAAACGCCCGGCCGGCCTTGCGCCTGCTGATGCGCAGGAACAGCAGGCCCAGGCCGACCAGGCTGCCGCCGACGAACGAGACGAGCGAAAGGAGGATCGTCCAGCGGGTGGCAAGCAGCAGGTTGCGCAGAATGTCCCAGAGCGTGAACGTGATCATCGTGCTGCTCTCCTCGGGAAAATGAACCAGCCGATCAGGCCCAGCACCTGCCGGAGCTGGATCGCCAGCGCGAGATAGATTGATGTCGAGACGATGTAGGCCTCGAAGGCTCGAAAGGTTCGCGATTGTATGAAATTCGCGGCGAAGGTCAGATCCTCGGCGGCGATCTGCGATACGACCGCCGAGCCGAGCATGACGATGACCACTTGCGACGACAGCGCTGGCCAGATGCGCTGCAGCGACGGCACGAGAACGACATGGCGGAAAGTCTCGAAGCGCGTCATGGCGAGGCTCTCGCCTGCCTCGAACTGGCCTTTCGGCGTCGCCTGGATGCCGGCGCGGATAATCTCGCAGCTATAGGCGCCAAGGTTGACGACCATCGCAAGATTGGCGGCTGTCAATTCGGAAAGGTGGAGGCCGAGCGACGGCAGACCGAAGAAGATGAAGAAAAGCTGGATCAGGAACGGGGTGTTGCGGATCAGTTCCACATAGGCCGCAGCGACCGGCTTCAGCCAGACCGGGCCAAGCGCCCGCACCCAAGCGCAGACGATGCCGAGCGAAATGCCGAGCACACCACCGATCGCGATAAGCTCCAGGGTGATCAGCACACCCTTGATGATCTCGGGATAATACTGAAGCAGCCAGCCGAATTCGAAATGGTAGCTCAAGGAATGTCCCCTCTCGCGGTGACGGAGCGCATGTCATCCCGCGGCCGCAGGAGACATGCGCGAGACCCTGGTTTCCTTAAAGATCGGACGGCAGATCGGCACCGAGCCACTTCTGCGATATCGCATTCAAGCTGCCATCGGCTTTGGCGGCGGCGACAATGCCGTTCACCTTCTCCAGAAGCGCGGATTGTTCCTTGTTGAGGCCGATGTAGCAGGGCGAGTTCTTGATCAGAAACTTCAGCTCAGGGCGCTTGGGAGGGTTTTTGGCGAGGATCGCAGCCGCCACAACGTTGCCGGTAGCAATGATGTCGACCTGGCCGGAGAGGAACGCCGAGATGGTGCCGTTATTGTCCTCGTAACGCTTGATCGTCGCATCGGCCGGCGCGATCTTCGTCAGTTCGAGATCCTCCACGGCGCCGCGTGTGACGCCGATGCTCTTGCCCGCGAGATCTTCCGCCTTGGCGACCGAAAGATCGGCCGGACCGAACACGCCGTTGAAGAAGGGCGCGTAGGCGACCGAGAAATCGATCACCTTTTCGCGCTCCGCATTCTTGCCGAGGCTCGATATGACGAGATCGACCTTGTTCGTCTGCAGATAGGGGACGCGGTTGGCGCTCGTGACCGGCACAAGTTCGGCTTTGACGCCAAGCTTTTGGGCAATGAGATTGGCCATGTCGATATCGTAGCCCACCGGCGCCATATCGATGCCGACACTGCCGAAAGGCGGGAAATCCTGCGGGACTGCGACACGCAACGTACCGCGCGCCGTAATGTCGGCAAGAGCATCGGCGTGAGACGGCGAGTTGAAGCTGAAGGTCGCGGCGAGAGCCGCGATTGCGAAGAAGATCCGTCTGGTCAGCATGTGTTCATTGCTCCTTTGATGGTGTGATTTTTGGGTCTGACGGCTGGGAGATGGAGAACGCGGCCTTAGGCGGAAGCGACAGGGAATTGCGCAGATCCGAAAGCGGATCCGGACGCGCCGTGAGGTCGAGGCCCATCTCCACTTCATCAAGATGTTCGACGGAGAGCTCCGCGGCTCTGACGAAATCCCCTGCCTGCATGGCCTCGAAAATACGGCAGTGCCCCTCATGGGACTGCGCCGCATGAAATTCGGATTGATAGAGCATCGAAATGAGGATCGTCCTTGCGGTCAGGTCGCGCAGGATGTCGACGATGATCGTGTTGCCGCTCAATTCCGCAATGCGGATATGGAAATCGCCCATCAAATAGGTCAGGCGCTGGCGGTCGCCCGCCGCCATCGCGTTCCGCTCCGCGTTCAGATGGGCGTCGAGAGCCTTGCGTCCCTCCTCCGTCAGCACGCCCATGCTGCGCAGCAATCCGGCCTCGACGACACGCCTTGCATCATAGACGGCGATCGCATCCTCAGCGGAGGGCTCGACGACGAACCAGCCGCGCCGGGGGCTGACATGCACGATGCCGCGTGTCTCCAGACGCATCATGGCTTCACGGACGCGGGTTCGGGACACGCCGAAGAGCGCCGCCAGCTGATTTTCGCCAAGACGCGTGCCCGGCCGAATCTTGGCAGAAAGGATCCCGGAGACGATCGTTGCCTCAATGGATTTCTGCGTGGTCTCGGATGCGTGGCTATCTTGCATACAAGACAGGAAGCAAAGCTCGTGCCAAAATTTTGCGCCGAGGATTTCCAAGATGCCTGGGATGCTCCGAGCAAAATTTGCCCGCCAGGCATGCAGACTGACTGTAATTTATGCGGGGCTGCCCCTCCCCCGCATCGGCCTGTCACCGATGCCGGGGCAAGTTCATAGGCCCGACCGACTTGCCCCCGACCCTGCGGATCGGGACCGGGGCAACGCTTTGCCAGTCGTCGTCAATCGATCGTGCGCGCCAACACCTGCGGCGTCGAAGACAACCCTATCCCGCGTGACGGGGCAAACCCATCGCCGTCGCCGGTTTTAGTGGAAGCTCGAGGTTTTGAGAAATTCCGCCAACCGTTCGGTTTTCGGGCGCACGAACATTTCCTTCGGATCGCCCTCCTCGCAGATGACGCCCTGGTTCATGAAGATTACGCGCGACGAAACCTCGTAGGCGAAACGCATTTCATGGGTGACGAGCAGCATGGTCATGCCATCGGCAGCAAGCCCCTTGATCACCTGCAGGACTTCGCCCACCAATTCCGGATCGAGCGCGGAGGTCACTTCGTCGAACAGCATCAGCCGCGGCGACATGGCGATGGCGCGGGCAATCGCAACACGCTGCTGCTGGCCGCCGGAGAGCTGACCGGGATAATGGTTGGCGCGGGCGGCGAGGCCGACCCGGTCGAGCCATTTTTCGGCAATGATGCGGGCTTCCGGTTTCGTCATCTTCTTCACCTTGACGAGGCCGAGCATGACGTTTTCGGCAGCACTCATATGCGGGAAGAGATTGAACTGCTGAAAAGCCATGCCGGTCAGGGCGCGCTGACGGGCAATCTCCTTCTCGCTCTTGCGCCGGCGCGTCGCGCCGTCGACGTGATAGCCGATCTCCTCGCCGTCGAGGCGGATCGTGCCGCCCTGGAATTCCTCGAGCATGTTGACGCAGCGCAGCAAGGTGGTCTTGCCGGAGCCTGAGGAGCCGATGATGGAGATGACCTCGCCTTCCTGAACGGCGCAATCGACCCCCTTGAGAACTTCGTGGATACCGTAAGTCTTGCGCAGACCCTTGATGTCGAGAATGGTCTTGGCCATCGGAAAGTCTCCTCAGGACGGCAGGGCGGTCTTGCGCTCGACATATTTGCCGAAGTGCTCGATGCCGTAGTTGACGATGAAATAGAGACCGCCGGCCAGAAAATAGAACTGGAGGCTCATGAAATTGCGGGAGATGATCTCCTGCGTGCGCAGGAGAAGCTCGGCGACGCCGATGACGGAGAGCAGCGTCGAGGCCTTCACCATCTCGGCCGCCGTATTCACCCAGGCCGGCAGACACTGGCGCATGGCCTGCGGCCACAGCACCGAGGTGAAAGTCTGGGTAAAGGTCAGACCGATCGCCTTGGCCGCTTCGGTCTGGCCCTTCGGGATCGCCTGAAGCGCTCCGCGCACGATTTCGCCGACATGGGAAGAGCAGAAGACGGCAAGGGCGAGGACGCCGGCGGAGAACGGTCCGAGATCGAGACCGACCGCGGCGGAGACATAATAGCTTGCCAGTACGAGCACGAGCACCGGTGTGCCGCGGATGATATCCGTATAGGCACGCACGAGGAGACGTAAGACGATGCCGCCGTAAACCAGCGCCAGACCGACAAAAACACCGAGCACGGAGCCCGCGAGAATGGCCAGCAGCGAGATCGACACCGTCATGGCAATGCCGTTCATGATGACGTAGCGGGCGATCCAGAGTTGTTCGAGAAAGGTGTGAGACATCGGGACTATCTCGGCAGGGCCAGACGGCGCTCGACGAGGCGCATCAAGGCGGCGATGAGGAAACAGGTGGCGACATAGAGGGCTGATGTAACCATCCATGTTTCGATGACGCGGAAACTCTCGACATTGATCTTGCGGGCGGCAAAAGTCAGCTCGGGCACAGCGATGGCAGCGGCAAGCGAGGTGTCCTTGAAGAGCGAGATGATCGTCGAGGATAGCGACGGCAGAACGTTGCGCAGCATCAGCGGTGCGATGATCGAGCTGCGGATCTGCATTGCCGTCAGGCCGATGGCAAGGCCGGCTTCCGTCAACCCTCTCGGGATCGACAGCAGTCCGGCACGGAACACCTCGGCCAGATAGGCCCCGGAATAGAGCGAAAGAACCAGCACGAAGCTTTTCATCTTGTCGAGGCGCAAGCCCATCTGCGGCAGCGCGAAAAAGGCGAAAAGCACCAGAACGAGAATCGGCAGGTTGCGAATGACGGTGACATAGCCGCGCGCCGGCACGAGCGCGAAGCGGCTCCTCGACGTCAGCGCGAAAGCCATCACAAGACCGATTGCGGCCCCGATCAGGATCGAGATCGCGGCAAGGCCGAGGCTGAGGGCAAGTCCGCTTAAGAGAAAGTCGAAATTGCGCCAGACGGCAGCGAAGTTCAGTGTGTAACCCATGCGGGTCCTTTCAGACCAGAGCATGCCGCCGAGCCTGTGAGCGGGCCGGACGACGTCATCTCCAATCATTCGATCCAGAAGCGGACTGAGATCTTAGCCAGACCTAGACCGAGATCATCCTGTTCCAGCGGAGCGGGAGCAAGCTCCCGCCCCGCACCGCGGTCACTTGAATTCGACGGGGAAACCGATCTGCGGCGGCGCCAGATCCTTACCGAACCAGGTCTTGAAGGATTTGGCATAGAAGTCGAACTCGACACCGGTCATCGCTTCGTGAAGAGCGGTGTTGACGAAGTTCAGCCAATCCTGATCACCGCGCTTGACGGCGCAGGCATAGGTCTGTGGGTTCCAGCCGTAGCCGGCATCCTTGTAGCGGCCCTGGTTCTGCGTCATGTACCAGGCGAGCGACGACTGGTCCGTGGCGGCGGCATCGGCACGCCCCGACTCCAGCGCCTGATAGATCAGGTCGACGGATTCATACTGGTCGACGGTCGCCTCCGGCAATGCGGCGTGCACCATAGCTTCGGCGTATACGTTCTGGAGAACCGAGATGGTGACCGAGGAGCCGGCAGCCTTCAGAGCGGCATAATCAGCGTATTTTCCATCCGCCTTGAGCATCAGGCCGACGCCCTCACGATAATAGGGAATGGTGAAGGCGACCTGCTGGGCGCGTTCGCCCGTAACGGTCATGAACTGGCAGGTGATGTCGACCTTATCGGTGGTGATGTTCGGAATGCGGGCGTCCGACGACTGGTTGACAAATTCGATCTTATCCGGATCGCCGAACAGGGCCTTGGCGACGATGTGGCCCATGTCGACATCGAAGCCCTGAAGCTTGTCGTCCGCGCTCTTGAAGTGCCAGGGCGCATTGGTGCTGCCCGTGCCGAGCACGAGATGGCCGCGGGCCAGCACCTCGTCGAGCTTGCTGCCCTCGGCAAGCACAGGCGTCGACACCAGGGCGGCGACGGCCAGCGACATCAGGCCGGCGCGAAAGGAAATGATCATGGCGTTCCCCTTGTAGATGTTTCGATGATCCAATATACTGGACATGTGTCTATTTTATTGGATTTCAATATCAAGTGCCATCGGCGGTGAATTGTCAATGGGGCATGCCGAAAAAACGCGCAGCAGAGTGCTTGGCGGTTTTTTCGGCAGCGCAACATTTTGCGGTTGGTTTTCGGTTGCGCTTGCGGCGGCCCGATAGCTTCGGGCCGCGACATAGGAAGGGGAAGCCTTTCAGCCACGCAATAGGCGTTCATCGCCGCCAGGCCGGCGTGCAGCGCGAATATTCACAGGCCCTTGATGGGGTTTACCACACGGTCTCTTTTTGAAGGGGCGTTACCCGCCGGATAAGCGACTTTCTCAGCCGCCTTTCAACTGTGCCATCGCAAGCAGCGTATCGGCGCTGATCGTCGCCGAGCCGGTCAGGATGGAAAGCGCCGTCGACGTGGTGCCGGTGCCGTTCGCCATATCGTACATGGCGGTAAAGCGCTTGATCAGATCGTCGACCTTGTCCGGATCGGCGAGGTCCTTGATGTCGATGAAATTCTCGATCATCTCGGCCTGCTTGTCGACGTCCATATTCGAGACATAGCGGGACAGGTTAAAGCTCGTGGTGAAAAATTCGAACAGCGCGCTGTCGCCCAGAATGTCATAGGCACTCGAGATCTCCGGTGCCTTGCGTTCGAAATAGAGTGCAAGGCGCACGCCGGTGTTGCTGTCGCCCTGATCATCCTCGAGCGTCAGCCTGACATAGGCGTCGACCGTTTCCAAGACGTCGCCGCGCTGCTGCACCGTCCCGGTAGGATCAGCCGAGATATTGCCGTCCTGGTCAAAATTGAACGAGCCGACCAGTTCGGCGAAGCGGTTGTCTTCGAGCTTGTTGACGTAGCTGTCTTCGTCGTCGAGATCGGACGAAAACATCTTCTCCAGGTCGTCCGACGTGACGTCCTCCGGATCCAAGCCCTTCGCCTGAAGCGCAAAGGCAACCAGCCGGTCGTCAGCGAGAAACTCGCTGGCAGAGGTGATCGTCGCCATCTGGTCACGGAAATAGGTGATCTCCTCATCCGCGGCGTCGGTCGCCTCGGTCAGCTCGTCACCTTCGAAATATCGGATCTTGTTCTGCTTGTAATAGGCGGCATAGTCATCGACGACCGATTCCGACATCGCCTCCAGCGGGACGGTCACATCGCCTTCGCTGTCGAAGTTGAAGGCATTGCGAAACGCCTCGAACCGATCGTCCTTCAAGCTGTTGACATAGCTCTTCGGATCGCTGGGATCACTTTCGAGGATCTTCCGGACTTCGCTTTTCGAGACCTCGCCGGAGTCTATGCCAAATGCCCGCAGCGCCATCTCCCATAATTCAGGGAGATCGTCGTTGTCGTCATCGTCATCATCGCCGTTCGACACCAGGAAATCGTCGATCGAGGTGACGCTGGCAATGCGTGTCGTATAGTTGTCAACCGCATCTTCCGTGTCGGTATTGGCGATCAGCACCTGGTAGTTTTCATCGAAGGCCGCCGTGGTCGCGGCCGTCTGTTCCGACGTCTGGGCCGTGTCGCCGTCGGCAAGCGCGCCGTCCTCATCGAAATTGAAGGCGTCGTGCAGGTCGGACAAGCCGATCGCGTCGGCGGTGTCGGCGCTTTTCAGGGCCGCGGAGATGAAATTGTCAGTTTCGGTGTCGGAAAGACCGTAGGCTGTTCTGAGATAGGACACCAGCTTGTCGTCGCTCATTAATTGATCGACAGAGGTGATGTTTCCGATCTGAGCAGCGAAATAAGTATCATAAGCCTCCCCGGTCTCCGTAGAAGCGATCGTCGATGATCGCCACGGCATAAGCGCTTGTCACCAGCGATAGCTGGTCTTCCGACATCACCTCGCCGTCGACCGAGCCGTCCTGGCTGAAATTGAAGGCCTTTGCCAGGCTGACATAGACATCATCGTCGAGCTGATTGACGAAGCTGTCGGCATCGTCGAGATCGCTCGTCAGAACATCCTTGAGAAAGCTGGTCGATGTGTATTCGGTGCTGAGACCGAAAGCCGTCAGCACATAGTTCTTCAGCCGCGAGCTCGACAGCAACTCGCCGACGGATGTGATCGACGAGATATTCTCCTCGAAATAATCGGTCTCGTCCTCGATGTTCTCGGCCTCGGTGTCGAATGAGTCTTCGTAAGCATCAAGCAGATTGTCCCGCTGCGCATCCGATTGCGCCGTCTTCGTCTCGCCGGAGAATTTGAAGGCGGCGGCGAACTCGGCATAGCGGCCGTCGCTCAAGCTGTTAGCGAAGCTCGATGAATCGCTGAGGTCGCTCTCCAGCACCTTCTTCATGAAGGCCTTGGCGTAGGTCATGTCTTCGAGGCCGTAGGCCTTCATCGCATAGGAATAGAGCTTGTAATCGCTCATGAATTCATCGACGGTCGTGACCTTGCCGATGTTTTCCTTGTAATAGGCGCTGTCGCGAGCAACCGTGGCCTGAGACGCAACGCTGGAGAGACTGGCGTTCAGATTTCGCGCGACCGCGAGATAGCTTACATAGGTGGAAACCAACGTCCGTCCTCTTCATAGGCGCGTCAACGCGCGTGAAAGCCTGCCGGCAGCCACGGTGGAACTTTTCGTCTTTACGGGAATATCGTCGCCGGTCATGGCGAAGCACAGCCACCTGCATGTGGCCGAATCGACTTAATGGAACTCTATAGTTCTATAAATCATCCAATCGGGAATTGGAAGCTTGAAATCGAGGGATCTCCACCACCAGTTCAAGCGGCCCCGACACCGGCGGCGAAGATCGCGATGCAGCGGTGAAGATGGGCCAGCATCAGGGTCCGGTCCGGCCAGGCTTGCACGCGGCCTTCCGGAGGGCCCATGCCGCCAAAGATCATATCCATCAGCATGCGGGCGCCGCTCTCCGGATCATCCAGCGACAGCCTACCTTCCGACCGGCGATCGCTCAGCCAGTCGGCGAGATGCTGCCGGCTGGCGAGTATGCCTTCGCGCTGGAGAATGTCGATAAGCTCGGGGAACTGAGCCGCTTCGCGAAAGACAAGCTGTAGGAAGCCGGCGCGTTCCGCATCCGTATCCTCGTCCATGTCGATCATGAAGATACGCTCGAGACTCTCGGCGATCGAGATATCTTCGGCAGGCCTCGGCAGGTCGAGCATCAGGCGCCGATGCGCGCCGACCACGGCGGCAAACAGCTCTTCCTTGCTCTGAAACAGCTTGTAGAGCGTCTGCTTGGAGACACCCGCCTCCGAGGCGACGATCGCGGTCGTGCTTCCGGCATAACCGTATTTTACGAAAACGCGGCGGGCGACCTCGACGATATGCGTCCGCTTGTCTTCATCGCTGGAGACTTTAGGCCTGCCTCTTTTGCGCGGCTCATCTGCGGGGTCGTCGACGATATCCATGACGATCAGACCGCTTTGCCGACGCGCATGCCAACGATCGCGAGAAGCAGCCTGTTATTTCTGAGGGATGATTTTTTCGGTTGTGGCATTAGTAAATTCGATTTAGAGAACCCATAAGTTCTGTAATGCGTTGCATCCCCACCCTCAAGCGATGGAGCGCCTATGACGACCATTTCTGCCGCCACGTCAGTCTCTTCCCATTCCTATAGCAAGAGCTCGACATCCACATCCCAGGACATCCTATTCTGTAGTACGGTTTCGGCGAAAAAATCAACCACAAGCAGGCAGCTCGACGAAGACTCGTCCAGCAGCGCCGACAAACTGATGGCCGAGCTTGGTGACGCTGGCAATGAACCGTTTCGACCAGTCCGGCTCCACCGGCGAAGCCGACGGCGGCGCAGGCATGGACGTTGCCGATCTGGATACCGACGGCTATGTGAGCAAGGCCGAGTTCGTCGCGGCCCAGCCGTCCGATGTCAGCGAGGATCAGGCAGGAACGCTGTTCGACAGCTTCGACAGCGAAGGCGCAGGCTCGCTGTCGGTCGATGCACTCGCCGAGGCGATGTCCGCCCAGCGGTCGGAACGTCCCGATGGCGCGCCCCCGCCGCCGCTAGGCGACGATGATCAGCTGGCGTCCATGCTCGCCGATCTCGATACCGATGGCGACGGACTCGTCAGCAAGGCCGAATTCGTCGCAGGCCGTCCGTCCGATGTCAGCGAAAATCAGACAGGAACGCTGTTCGACAGCTTCGACAGCGAGGGCGCCGGTTCGCTGTCGGTCGACGCGGCAACCCAAGCCATGTCCGCCCAGCAGTCGGAGCGTCCCCAGGGGCCGCCGCCGTCCGAGGACGAAGACCAGTTCGCCTCCCTGCTTTCCGATCTCGATACGAATGGAGATGGGGTGGTGAGCCTCGACGAATTCATGGCCGGCAAGCCTGACGATGTCACCGAAAGCCAGGCGAGCCAGCTCTTCGATCTGCTCGACACCTCAGGCACCGGTTCATTGTCCACACAGTCCGCGGCCTGACGCCGGCAGGACCTGGGAAAACCGCGCGCAAATCATCGAAATCATGCATAGCGCGCGTGAGATGAGCCAGCAATTCCAGCATCTCTGGGATAAAAGCGGCGGAAGCGGCCGGCTCAGCCAAGACGACACGGACAGGCTGATCGAACTGCTGCGAGAGATCGGCAACCTCAACGACATGCTGATGCGATTGGCTTGAGTGGCGCCGTTGTCAATGTAAGTATTGCGACGATCGCGCCGTCTCTTGGCAAATTACAAAACTGGTCGGCTTGGCTTCAGGTTCGTGGCTGCGGTGCTTCTCAGATCAAAACTCCCACGGGGAAATCAATTCAAGGTTCGTGGTCACGAAATCGCTCAGGTTTCGCGTCGCGAGCCGACCGCCATTAACCCTCGCAATAGCTGCGATCATGCCATCCGGCGCTGACATGCCGCGCCCCTGATGAGCTGCGGTCCCCATGATCTCGCCATAGGCAAGAGCGGCTTCTTCGGTCAGGCCAAAAATCCGGTCCGCGAAGCGGCGCCGCCAGTCGGAAAGTCCCTGTTCGAGGCGCTCGGCTCGTTGGTCCGGCCGGATCTTCTGGATACCGAAAGCGATCTCGGCAATCGTCACCGTGGGCAGTGCCAGTTCAGCATCATGACGAACCAGCCATGCGATTACCGCTTCATCAGGCGATTTTCTCAACGTCTCCGAGACGACGTTGGTATCGAGAAAAATCAAAGCTCGATGCCTTTATGCGCCTGCCGGTCTTCTTTCAGGACGGCCTCGAGGTCAATATCCGTCCCACTTTGCTGCGAGAGCCTGTTGTAGAAGGACGATGCCGGCTCACGGCCGGCCTCGCGTATTTCATAGGATTCCAGCGCCCGCTCGACGATATCGGCTATCGAGCGGTTTTCGCGGCGGGCGAGTCGATGAGCAAGGTCACGCGCCCTTGCACTTCGTACGGAAAGCTGGGGTTCGGCCATGTTAATTTCCTTTACGACAGATATAGCGCGCTCCAGATGCGCCATCAAGATGGCAATTGATGGCTTGATACCTAGAAGGGTTTCGCGGATCACCCCAATTTTGGGCAGTCTGGGAAGATCTTTTGGAGCCTCCCACATTCTAAAGAATTAACCATATCTCAGCGTTCTTGAGAAATAATGGCATGTGTAAATCAGGCATCTCGAAGAAGAGAAGCCCAAAGTTATTTGGAGAGAGTCTTGGCATTTACCATTGCGCGCAGCCTGGTGGCGTTTGGCATCGCCGTTTCAGCCGGTCTTTTCATGTCGATTGGATTGCAGCAATCGGCGCTTGAAAGGCTGAAAGTCAACGGCCCGGTTTACGAGCAGGTGGTCTACGGCAAGGATCTCATCGCCGATATATTGCCGCCGCCGCTCTTCGTGGTCGAGTCCTATATGCTCTCCTTCGAGGCGAGCAAATTCCCCGAACTCACCGAAACCAATCTGGCGAAGATCGCCAATCTGAAAGCCGCTTACGACGGCCGTCGCGCCTATTGGAAAACCACCAGGCTGCCGCAGGCTTTGAAGGACGAGCTTGAAAACGATGTGCTGACGAAGGGCGATGCATTCTGGGACGTGATGAACCGCGAGATCATCCCGGCCCTGAAAGCAAAGGATGAAGACAGGGCCCACGGCGCGATCGAGCAATTGCGCGTCGCCTTCCATGCGCACCAGGATGCTGTAGAGAAGCTCGTCGCCAATTCCGACGCTTTCCTGAAGGGCGAGGAAAAGAACGCAGCTTCGGAAATCGTGACCTGGACGATCTGTGCGGGCGCTGCCGGCTTCGGCTCCTTCACTCTGCTGCTGGCGGGGCTCTATCTCCTGCGCCGCCGGGCAATCGTGCCGCTCGACGGCATGAAGGCCTATATGCGCAACCTTGCCGAGGGCGATTTTTCAACCGAAGTTCCCTATGCGAACCGTTCAGACGAG
Source organism: Rhizobium sp. NLR10b (assembly GCF_019685435.1). Taxonomy (NCBI): domain Bacteria; kingdom Pseudomonadati; phylum Pseudomonadota; class Alphaproteobacteria; order Hyphomicrobiales; family Rhizobiaceae; genus Rhizobium; species Rhizobium sp. NLR10b. The sequence continues at coordinate 19,857 of NZ_JABDWV010000027.1, forward strand.
ATCGGCGCCATGTCCAAGGCAGTCGCGGTCTTCCGTCGCAATGCGCTGGAACGCCAGGACGCGCAAAAGCGCGAAGCGGCCCTTCGCGATGCCGAATTCGAACGCGAGCGCAGCCAAATGGCCGAGAAGGCGGCCGAGGAGCGGACACGCGAAACAGTTATCAACGAGTTGACATATGGCCTGGACCAGCTGTCGCACGGCAATCTTGATTGCCGTATCACGACATCCTTTGCCGCCGCCTATGAGAGCTTGCGCGCCAAGTTCAACGACAGCATGAACGCGCTTTCCGCCTCAATTGCGGAGGTCGCCCAGACCTCCAGGCAGGTCGGCAGCTCCTCCGCCGGCATCACGGATGCCGCCGACAGCCTTGCATTACGCACCGAACAGCAGGCAGCGATGCTTGAAGAGGCTACGAGTGCGCTCGGCGAAATGAACGCCAAGGCCAAGGATGCTTCGAACCATGCCGGCAAGGCGACCGGCATGATGGCCGAGACGCGCAGCAGCGCCGAACATTCGGCGGCCATCGTTCGCGATGCGATCGCCGCCATGCAGAAGATCGAAGGTTCGTCCGCCCAGATCGGCGAGATCGTCAACGTCATCGACGAGATCGCCTTCCAGACCAATCTTCTGGCGCTCAACGCCGGCGTCGAAGCCGCCCGCGCCGGCGAGGCCGGCAAAGGCTTCGCCGTTGTGGCGCAGGAAGTGCGCGAGCTCGCTCTTCGATCAGCCAACGCCGCCAAGGAGATCAGATCTCTGATTTCCACGTCATCGTCTCAGGTTTCCACCGGCGTGGAGCTTGTCAACCGCACCGGCAGGGCGCTTACGGAAATCGAAGGTCAGGTCGAGCAGGTCGCCGGCCTGATCGCCCGCATCATTTCGGTTTCCTCCGAGCAGGCGGTGGCGATCGGGGAAATCAACGCCTCCGTCAACGCGCTCGATGAGGTCACGCAGCACAACGCCGCCATGGCCGCGGAAACGGTCTCAGCCTGCCGCGCGCTCGGCAGCCAGACGCAGACGCTGGAAGGAATTGTCGGTCGCTTCCAAACCAATGCGGCAGCTGCCGGGTCAAGAGCGCGCAAGGCGGCTTGACACAGATCGAGGGGTGACATTCATCTCACACGCCCGCCGTCATTTCAGTTCGTCACAATCGCCACGACCCCAACGCAGTCGCCTGATTTGACCAGCCCCGGGAAATGCCGCGCACAGAGAATGCCGTCCATGGCGGCACGGATCTCGCGCGGCGCCTCACCCGTCCTCCCGGTCGGATAGATGCGGGCGATGACAGCATCCTTGGCGACCGCTTCGCCGAGGTCGATGGCGGGTTCGATCAACCCGCCCTGTTCCGCGAAGGAGAAACAGCGGCCGTCCGGCATATCAAGCCAGGTCGTTGGCCCGGTATCGACGGCACCGGCGACGATACCGGCATGCCGCAGCACGTTGATCGTGCCGCGTTTTGCGATCGCCGCTGTTCTGGCCGTGGCAGTACCTCCACCGCCGAGTTCGGTCGTGATGAAGATCTTGCCCATCTCCTCGGCCGCCGTGTCGTACATGCCGACCGCATCGATCTCCAGCATCTTCATCGAATAGGGTGCGGCAAAGGCTGTCACGAAATCGAAAGCCTGCGCCTCCTGTTGTTTGTTCGGCAGGATGTGCGCTGCGCAGAACGGGAGAAAATCGAGCGTCTTGCCGCCGGAGTGGAAGTCGAGCACGAGATCCGCCATCGGCAGAAGCACACGCTGGAAATAATCGGCGATCTTTTCGGTCACCGTACCGTCCGGACGACCCGGGAAGCTGCGGTTCATGTTGCCTCTGTCGATCGGCGAGGTCCGGGTTCCCGCAAGGAATGCCGGGTAATTCATTGCCGGCACGATGATGACAGCGCCGCTCACCTCCTCTGCCTGCAGCGAACGGGCGAGATCGAAGAGCGCGATCGGCCCCTCGTACTCGTCGCCGTGATTGCCGCCGGTCAGGAGCGCCGTCGGTCCCTTGCCGTTCCTGATGACCGTTATCGGAACCATCACCGAGCCCCAAGCGGAATCGTCGCGACTGTAGGGCAGCCTCAGGAAACCGTGCTGGACGCCCTCGGCGGCGAAATCCACCGTCGCGCTGATCGGCGACGGCCGCAAGCCAGTCTCTGTCATGACAGCCTCAATCCTTGACCATCAGCTTGCGCGGAACGCTGGCGAGGCATTCGACACCGCTCTCGGTGATGAGGATGCTCTCCGTCGTCTCGAAACCCATGTCCTCGAGCCAGAGGCCGGTCATGAAATGGAAGGTCATGCCGGGCTTCAACTCCGTCCGGTCGCCCGGCCGCAGGCTCATGGTGCGCTCGCCCCAGTCCGGCGGATAGGAAAGCCCGATCGGGTAACCCGTGCGGTTGTCCTTGACGATCCCGTATTTCTTCAGCACCGTGAAGAAGGCATTGGCGATATCCTCGCAGCGATTGCCGGGTCTGGCGACCGCAAGACCGGCTTCCATGCCTTCCAGGGTCGCTTTTTCGGCGTCGAGAAAGGCCTGCGTCGGCTTGCCGAGGAAGACAGTGCGCGACAGCGGCAGATGATAGCGGTTGTAGCAGCCGGCAATCTCGAAGAAGGTGCCCTCCCCCTTCTTCAACGGCCGATCATCCCAGGTCAGATGCGGTGCGGATGCTTCGACGCCGGACGGGAGCAGCGGCACGATGGCCGGATAGTCGCCGCCGATGCCGTCGACGCCGCGCGTGCCGGCATCATAGATTTCCGCCACCAGATCGCACTTGCGCATGCCGACTTCGATCTTGTCGAAGATGCGGGCGTGCATGGCTTCCACGATCCGGGCCGCATTGCGCATGTACTTGATTTCGGTCTCGCTCTTGACCGCGCGCTGCCAGTTGACCAGCGCGGTCGCGTCGACGAAGCGCGCATTCGGCAGATGCCTCTGCAGCGCGGCGAAGGCGGCGGCCGAAAACCAGTAATTGTCCATCTCGACGCCGATCGTCAGCTTGGCAAAGCCGCGCTCCGTCAGGATGCCGGAGAGGTAATCCATTGGATGACGCTCGGTGGATTGCACGTAGTGATCGGGATAGCCGACGATATTGTCGTGCGTGAGATAGGCGGTGAGCTTGGCACCATTGGCGTCCTGGCCGCGGCCGAACCAGATCGGCTCACCCTGCGGCGGCACGATCACCGCCTGGTGCACGTAGAAGGACCAACCGTCATAGCCGGTCAACCAGGCCATGTTCGAGGGATCGCTGACAACAAGCAGGTCCACACCCTTCGCTTCCATGGCACGCCGTGTTTTTTCCAGCCGCGCGGCATATTCGCCGAGCGAAAACTTCAGATTGGGCTGGGTCATGTTTCTTCCCTTCTTTTCCGGCGCCGCGCCGGTCAGCTTTCGAATGTGGTCCCCGCCTTCATCACGCCGGCGCGGGCGAAGGCAAGGGTGGCGATAGCAGTGTCCTGGATGCCGGTGCCGGTGAGGTCGGCAATGGTGATCTGGTCGCTGCTCGTTCTGCCCGCCGTCCGACCGGAAACGATCCGGCCGAGCTCGGCAAGCTCGGCATCGGCCGCGACCAGGCCGGCTTCGATTGCGTGGTGCAATTCGCCGAGGCGGCGCGTCTGTTTCAGATTGTCGGCGACATAAAGACCGGCCCGGACGATGGCCGCCGGATCAATTTCGTTCTTGTGCTCCGCATCCGACCCCATGGCTGTCAGATGCTGCCCGGGTTCGAGCCACTCGGCTTCGACGATCGGTTTTTCCGCAGGCGTGGTGGTCACGATAATATCGGCGCCGGAGATTGCTTCTCTCGGATCCGAGGCGGCACTGACGGGAAATCCAAGTTTCCCGCTCAATTCGGCCGCTGCCTTCTGCGCCCTGGCGGCATCACGGGCCCAGATCCTGGCCTCGGCGATAGGCCGCACCAGCGTCAGTGCTTCGAGTTGCAGCCGAGCCTGCATTCCGGCGCCGAAAATTGCGGCCACGCTGGAGTCTTGCCGTGACAGGTATTTCGCGGCGACGGCTCCGGCTGCCGCGGTGCGCACATCCGTGAGATAGCCATTGTCCAGAAGCAGCGCCTGCACCAGGCCGGTCCGGCTGGACAGCAGCACCATCATGCCATTGGTGCTCGGCAGTCCGATCTTTGGATTGTCGAAGAAACCGGGGCTGATCTTGATGGCGAAACCTTCAATGCCCGGAACATAGGCGGTCTTCACATCGACCTCACCCCGATATTCCGGAATGTCGAGCCGCAGAATTGGCGGCATGGCGACTGCCTTCGTGGCAAGCGCCGCGAAAGCCTGCTCGATGCAGGCGACCGCATCGCGATCGAGCACCACGATCTTGCGCAATTCCGCTTCCGTCAGAATGATCATGCGGTTCATGGGCCACCTTCCGTGAATGCCGTACCCTCGCCGTTGATCACCCGGCGGTGCTGTTCCATGTCGACATTTCGCCCGGAAAGGATCGCAACGACCGGGCCGCCGGAGCTGATCTTGCCCGCCAGCAGCGCTGCTATTCCGACCGCTCCCGCCCCCTCGATGATCTCGCGCTCGCAGGCATAGGCATGACGCATGCCTGCGGCGATCTCCGCCTCCGTCAGCAGGACGACCTCGTCGAGAAGCGCCTGGCACATGGTGAAAGTCACGCGATTGTCGAGGCCGATGCCGCCGCCGAGCGAATCCGCAAGGCTTCTCACTTCCTCGACCTGCACCGGCCGTCCGGCATCGAGGCTCGCTTTCATCGCGGCGCCGTGTTCCATCGTCAGGCCGATCACTCTCGTTTTCGGATTGACGCCCTTGATCGCGGCGGCAACGCCCGCGGCAAGGCCACCGCCCGAGAGCGGCACCAGAACCGTGGCTGTCTGCGGCAATGCATCGACGATCTCGAGCCCCAGCGTTCCCTGCCCGGCTACGACAGCCGGATGGTCAAAAGGCGGAACCATCACCAGCCCTTGCTCTCGCACCAACCGGTCCACCTCCTCCTGCGCCTCGTCCTGTGATCGACCGACGATGCGCACATCGGCACCCAGACGGCGGATTTCTGAAACCTTGTTCGCCGGCACCAGCCGCGACATGCAGATCGTCGCGACCATGCCTTGTGCCTTCGCCGCATGGGCAAGCGCCCGGCCGTGATTTCCCGTCGAGGCGGCGACGACGCCACGCACGCGTTCCGCCGGCGACAATGACGCTACCGCATTGGTCGCCCCGCGAAGCTTGAAGCTGCCCGTCGTCTGATGATGTTCGAGCTTCAGCCAGACCGGAACGCCCGCGATCTCGCCGAGCGATGCCGACGACACGATCGGCGTTTCCACAACACGGCCGGCGATCCGGTGCGCCGCCGCACGGATATCCTCCATCGAAACTGGCAGGAGACCCTTCATGCGCTCAGCCTTCCCCATAGGGTCTGGTCATCAACCGACCGAGTTCGGGCCGCGCCTGATCATCGCCACAGAGCCGCAGGCAGGCCCAGGCGGTGGCGAGATTGCTGGTCACCACCGGCTTGCCGGTCTCGGCTTCGATGCGGGCGGCGACCTGTGCGGCGCGCACTGCAGTGCAGGAAATGAACAGTGCATCGGATTGCGGCGCCAGCGCCTGGCGGGCGAAGGCTGCAATGTCATCCGGCGCAATCCGTGCCATCTCGCGGTCGTCGCTCAGACCGAGGCAGGTAAAGAGATCGATCGCAAAACCAAGACGGGTGAAATAATCCGCCATCGGCCGGCTGGTTTCGACTGTATAAGGCGTCAGCACGGAAATCCGCCTGGCGCCGAACGCCTTCAGGGCTTTCACAGCCGCCGCCGTTGGCATCACAACGGGAACGCCGGGTTTGGCCGCATGGATCGCTTTCTCGATCTTGCGGTCGCCGATGACAACAGAGGCGGAGGTGCAGGAATACATGACGGCATCCAGCGTCTCATCCGGCAGAATGAGCCCTGCGCCTTGGGTCAGCGACGGCTGCATCTTCAGGAGATTCTCCGGTGTCACCGGATTGGCGTAGTGGATGCGGCTGACATAGACGCCGATACGGTCGCTGGCGACCATCCGCCGGAAGTCGACTTCCGTCGTGTGGTCGGTCGCCAGGATGACGAGGCCGATGCGCTTTTCCAGCGGCCGGTCGTCCAGCCGTGGCAGTCGGCCGGCGGGAATGATCTCGATCGATGCCGTCATGTCAGTCATCCACCCTGGCATAGCGCTCCTCGAGCCAGCGCAATCCGACAACCGAAATCAAGCTGATGACGAGGAAGAAGACGCCGACGAGCGTCATGGGTTCAATATAGCGATAGTTGCTATTGGCGATGCTTTTGGCCTGGTTCATCAATTCCAGCACGGTGATCGCCGACAGCAGCGGCGTTTCCTTGAACATGGCGATGAAATAATTGGCGAGCGCCGGGATCATCGGCGGGATCGCCTGCGGCAAGATCACGTGGATCCAGGCTTGGCGCGTCGTCAGATTGGTGGCTTTGGCCGCCTCCCATTGTCCGCGCGAAACGTTCTCGATGCCGGCGCGATAGACCTCGGCCGTATAGGTCGCATAATGAATGCCCATGCCGATGACGCCGGCGGTGAGCGGCGACAGCCGGATGCCGATATCCGGCAGGACGTAGAAGATGAAGTAGAGCTGCACCAGCAGCGGCGTACCGCGGATGAATTCAGAGACGAAGCCGACCGTTCTGGAAATGACGGCGACCGGTGACCGCCGCGCGATGGCAAGCGCGAGGCCTGCGACCATGGCGACAGCAGCGCCGAGGATAGTCGCGAGAATGGTGATCTTGAACCCTTCGAGAAGGGTCGGCATGATCTGCCAGACGAAGTCCCAATCCCATTCCATATGATCAGGTCCTCATGCCATCGAGGCCGCGTGTCATCCGTCGCTCCAAGAGGCGCATCGCCGCCGAGATGGCGGAGGCCATGAGGAAATAGAGGATGAGGATCGCTGCGAAAGGCACCAACGTATTGCCGGTCTGCGCCCGCACCACTTGCGCCTGAAAGGTCATGTCGGTCAGCGAGATCAGCGACACGACGGCAGTGCCCTTCAAAAGCTCGATCGCATTGTTGCAGAAGGTCGGCAGCATCAGCGGCAACGCCTGCGGCAGTATGACGTGGCGCATGCGCTGGTATCGCGACAGATTGAGCGCGATGCAGGCTTCCGATTGTTCGCGCCCGACGGCCTTGACGGCGCCGCGCACCACCTCCGCGCCATAGGCGCCGACATTCAGACCGAGCGCCAGCACGCCCGCCTGCAGCGGCGTCAACGTCAATCCCGCGAAGGGCAGGACGAAATAGACCCAGAAGAGCTGGACGAAGATCGAGGTGCCGCGAAAGAATTCGATATAGGCAGTCGCCAGAGCCCGGAGGGCAAAGAAGCGCGACAGGCGGCCGAGGCCGGCCAGGAAGGCCATGACGAGCGCCAGCGCCGAGCCCATGATCGTCAGCTCGAGCGTCACCAGGGCGCCTTGAAGGATCAGTGTCAGATAGCCGGACCACACCGACATCGGCAGCTCACTTCTCTGGAGATGGTGCGAAGGGCAATCGGCCATGGCGGGAGCATGGCCGGCTGCTTACATCAGATCACTTGGCTGCGGCGCAGAGCTTTTCGCGGCTCGTCGACATCGCCGCCTTGGCCGAGAAGCCGTAGGGTTCGATGATCTTGGCGAATTCGCCCGATTCCTTCAGTTTCTTCAGCTCGACGTCGAAGGCATCGCGAAGCGCAACGTCCTGCTTGCGGAAGGCGGCGCCGTCGCAATAGACCGGCGCGTTGACGACGGGGGCGACGGTTTCGAGGTTCGGATCGTTCGCTTTGGTCAACAGATCGTGGATCGACAGGACCGGCAGCGAATAGACGTCGATGCGGCCATCCTGCAGCATTTTAATGCCGCTCTGCCCGTCCGGAACCACGATCACGCGGTCACGCGGCACGCCGGCTTCCAGCGCCAGCTTCTCTTCCGTGCCGCCGCCCGGCGCGCCGATCTTGGCGTTCGGGTTATCGGCGATATCCTTGTAGCTCGTCAGCTTCAGCGGGTTGCCCTTCTTGAGAGCAAAGGCCTCAGCGTCGCAGAGGATCGGTTCGGAATAGGCGACGGCATTGCAACGTTCCGGCTTCATGAAGAGGCCCGCCGTAATTGCGTCGTGTCGGCCGGCCTGCAGGCCGGGAATCATCGCGCCGTACTCGGAGATCGAGGCAACGACTTCCTTGACGCCGAGCTTTTCGAAGATCACCCGCGCCACATCGGGCGCGGCACCCGAGACCTTGCCGTCGGCGCCGACCGCCGTGAACGGCGGCTCGTTGGCGATGGCGATACGGGCAAAGCCCTGCTCCTTCAGCTGTTCGAGCTTGTCATCGCCGGCGCAAGCCTGGCCGGCTGCTGTCATCAGCAGCGCCGACAGGCCGATGGCGTTCAAAATATATCCTGCTTTCATCGTTCCCAACTCCTCTGGCTTTCCTTGCGCTTTGTTTTTGCGGGCAATGTCGGATCTCAGACGCGGTGCCCTGCCGCGATGATCTTGCGCAAGAAGATCTGCGTCCTCTCCTGCGTCGGATTGCGAAAAATGTCGCCGGGTTTGCCTTCCTCAACGATCCTGCCGCGATCGAAGAACAGCACGCGGTCGGCAAAGTCGTGGGCAAAGCCCATCTCGTGGGTGACGAGCAGCATCGTCATGTCGGTCTCGGAGGCGAGACGGCGCATGACGTTCAGCACCTCCTCGACCAGCTCCGGGTCGAGCGCCGAGGTCACCTCGTCGAACAGCATGATCTTCGGTGACAGCGCCAGCGCCCGGGCGATGGCGACGCGCTGCTTCTGCCCGCCGGAAAGCTGCGCCGGCACGCTTCTAGCCTTATCGGCGAGACCGACCATGTCGAGAAGCTCCATTGCCCGCTTTTCGGCTTGGGGCCGCTTGATGCCCTTGGTCAGCATCGGCGCCAGCGTCACATTGTCGAGCACGCATTTGTGCGGGAATAGATTGAAGTGCTGAAAGACCATGCCGATCTTCTCGCGCATGCGATGCAGATGCCGTTCATCGGCCGCCACCAGCCCGTTGCCATTCGGCATGTGATAGAGCTGCTCGCCATCGACCTCGATATGGCCGCCGCTGATCGTTTCGAGCGTCATCAGGATGCGCAGGATCGTCGTCTTGCCGGAGCCGGACGGCCCGATCAGCGCCAGTTTCTCGCCCGGCATGACATTCATCGACAGGCCGTCGAGCACGGTCAGCGGGCCGTATCTCTTGACGATGTTGTCGATGCGGATGATGGGCGCAGGCATTCATGTCTCTCCCTGTTGAGACAAGCAATGGCCTAACGATGACGGCGCTCGAAAATCATGTCAATTCGTAAAATAATATCATGACAATTATTCTGCGTCTGCCCATGAGGCGCCGGCCTCAAATTGCGAGCAGCAGCTCTTCGGGATTTCCCTGCGCCAGTGAGGCAACGATCCCCAGTCCCGTCCGCAGCTCGCCTTCCGTCGTCGAGCCGAGCGAGATGCGCACCGCCGGCGTCCAGCCGTGATCGGCGGTGCGGAAGGATTTGCCCGGCGCGATCGCCACGCCCCGCAGCCTTGCCTGCGACACGAAACCATCTTCCGCATGGTTGCCGGAAAGCGGCAGCCATACATGCAGGCTTTGCGGATGCGTTCGATAGAACAGGCCGGCCAGCATATCCGCGGCGATCGCATGGCGCCCGACAAGGGCGCGGCGCTGCCAGTTGACGAGTTCCATCGCCGTTCCGTCGCTGACCCAGCGGGTGGCGATTTCGGCCATCGCCGGTGTCGCCATCCAACTGGAGACCAGATGCCGGTTGGCAACGGCGGCGACATAGCGGTCAGGGGCAACGAGATAACCGATCCTGAGGCCGGGAACGGTGATCTTCGTGAAGCTCGTGACGTAGAGCGTGCGTTCCGGCGCGAAGGCGGCCATCGGTGGCGCGCGGTCCTCGACCATCGGGCCGAGAATGTCATTTTCGATGATTGCTATGTCGTGTTTGGCGGCAACGGCTGCCAGAGCTTGCCGGCGCTTGGCGCTCATCAGCGCCGCCATCGGATTGATCACCGACGGCTGCAGGAAGATCGCCCGGACCGGCCCCGTCCGGCAGGCTTCATCAAGCGCTTCGGGTATCATCCCCTCCTCGTCGATCGCCAGCCCCTCGAGATGCAGGCCGAGATAGCTGGAGAGCGGCACCAGCGTATGATGGCTGATCGCCTCGGTGGCAACGGTCGAACCGGGCGGGGCGACGCTCATCAGCGCCACCGTCATGCCCGAAGTCGCGCCATTCGTCACGCTGATGTTCAGCGGCGATACGTCGAGCCCGCAGCGCTCCAGCCATTCGGCAGCAACGGCACGATGGCGGGGAAAAACCATATTCGGCCGGAACGACAGGGCCGAGCTGGAAGGCAGATTCTCGGAGAGCCAGCCGAAGGCCTGGCGTAGCCTTTCCAGATGGATCTGCTCGCAGACCGGTTTCAGGATCGAAAGATCGATCACCTCCCCCAGCCGTTCCGGCAGGTAAGGCGGCTCCGGCTCGGGCGGCCGCGTCTGCACGAAGCTGCCGCGTCCGATCTCGCCCGATATCAGTCCGCGGCGGCTCAGCTCGTCATAAGCGCGGCTCACCGTCTGCACGGAAAGATGCAGATCATCCGCCAGCTTGCGATGCGGCGGCAATTGCGTGCCGTCGGAGAGCTTGCCGTCGGTGATCGCATTGGCGATCTGCTCGGCGAGCGAGAGATAGGCAGGGCGGCGGAGTTGCGAGGGATCGGGACGCCAATTTGTCATGATTTTAACACTGCTGAAAATCAGTTCAATTGACAATGCCAAAATGCGCTTCCATTGTCTTTTCACCGCGTTTGAAATGATTTCTTTCTAAAGAAAGCGCCATGAAGCTCGACGCCATCGACTTGCGCATCCTCGACGCCGTCCAGCACGACGGCCGCATTACCAAGCTGGCGCTGGCCGAAAAGGCAGGGCTGTCGCCGACGCCGTGCTGGATGCGGCTGCGCAAGCTCGAAAAGGCGGGGATCATTACCGGCTACCACGCCCGGATCGCCCCGCGGCGCATTGCGCCGGTGGCCAGCGTGATGATGGAAGTGACGCTCGCCAATCATCGCCAGGCCGATTTCGAGCGCTTCGAGCGCGCCGTTGCCGCAACTCCCGAGATCGTCGCCTGCTGGTCGGTCGGCGGCGGCGTCGACTATATCCTGAAAATCATGGCGGCCGATATCGACGCCTATCAGCGGCTGGTCGACGGCCTTCTCGACCGCCAACTCGGCATCGACCGCTACTTCACCTACATCGTCACCAAGACGGTGAAGGAGGATACAGTCCTTCCGGTCTCTTCCTTCGCCGTCTCCGGGGAAGAACAGAGCGCCTCCTAGACAATCTCTCTAGCAGGCGGCCGTCCTTTAGACCGTCTGTCTCTTTCCGCCTTCGGTAAAGGACAATCTCTCGTCGGCTCTTGTGGAAGACTTGCGTCAACCGCAACGAGGAGATTGGACATGACCGCCGTGTTTGCCCGCCCCGACTTTCATGATGCGCTGTCACGGCTCGCCGACCGTCATCTCCTGCGCGATCTCGCCTATGTCGGCGGCCGGTGGATCGCAGGGGCCACAGGCAAAAGCTTCGCTGTTGCCGATCCGGCCTCTTCGGCAACGCTGGCATGGGTTGCGAGCCTCGATGCTGAGGAGACGGCGATGGCGATCGATGCGGCGTCGCAGGCCTTTGCCGCTTGGCGCGCGATGCTGCCGCAGCACCGCGCGGCGATCCTGCAGAAATGGCACGCGTTGATGCTCGCCGCCAGGGAAGATCTGGCGCTGATCATGACGCTCGAACAGGGCAAGCCGCTTGCCGAAGCGCGCGGTGAGATCGACTACGCCGCCTCCTTCATCGAGTGGTATGCCGAAGAAGGCAAGCGGCTGAACGCCGAAAGCGTCACCAGCCATCTAGCCGGAGCGGAAATGATTGTCCGGCGCGAGGCGCTTGGGGTCGTCGGCATCGTCACGCCTTGGAATTTCCCTTCCGCCATGCTCACCCGTAAGGCGGCCGCAGCACTTGCCGCCGGCTGCACGGTCGTCGCCCACCCCTCCTCGGAAACGCCGCTTTCTGCCCTGGCGCTTGCCGAACTCGGCGAACGGGCCGGTATTCCCGCCGGCGTCTTTAACGTGGTCACCGGCCATGCTGCAACGATCGTCGGACGGATGTGCAGCGATAGCCGCCTGCGCGCCATGAGCTTCACGGGTTCGACCGAAGTTGGACGCCTGATCGCCGGCCAGTGCGCGCCGACCATGAAGCGGCTGGTAATGGAACTCGGCGGGCACGCGCCGCTGATTGTCTTCGACGATGCCGATGTCGCGAAAGCCGTCGAGATCGCCGTCGGTGCCAAGTTTGCCACGTCAGGCCAGGATTGCCTTGCCGCCAATCGCATTTTTGTCCAGCGGCGCATCGCCGATGTCTTCGCCACGGCTTTTACCGCGCGCATCGGCGCGCTGAAGGTCGGCGCAGGCATCGAAGCTGAAAGCGAAATCGGGCCGCTGATGCATGAACGCGCTGTCGTCAAGGTCGAGGACCAGGTTGCCGACGCCTTGACGCGTGGCGCGCGGCTCGTTGCAGGCGGCAGCCGCCATAGAGCCGGCCCACTCTTTTATCAGCCGACGCTTTTGACGGATGTGCCGGCGGATGCGCTGATCATGCGCGAGGAGACTTTCGGGCCTGTGGCAGCACTTGCCATTTTCGATACGGAGGAAGAGGTCGTCGCCCGTGCCAACGACACCGAATATGGCCTGGTCGCCTATGTCGTCACCGAGAATGGCGCCCGCCAGATGCGCCTCGGCCGCGCGCTGGAATACGGCATGGTGGCGATCAATCGCGTGAAGATCACCGGCGGCCCCGTCCCCTTCGGCGGGTGGAAGCAGTCCGGCCTCGGCCGGGAAGGCTCCCGCCACGGGCTCGAGGCTTTCACCGAGCTCAAGTATCTCTGCATCGACACCGCCGCCTGAGCGCCCATTTCAAGAGAGGATAGGATATGCTCGAGAAAAGCAACGAACTCACCGCCTGGGACCGCGACCACTTCTTTCATCCCTCGACCCATATGGGCATGCATGCGCGTGGCGAGACGCCGACGCGGGTCGTCACCGGGGGCGAAGGTGTCTACATCACCGACACCAGCGGCCGCAAAAGCCTCGATGCCTTTGCCGGGCTTTATTGCGTCAATGTCGGCTACGGCCGCCAGGAGATCGCCGACGCCATCGCCGAACAGGCGAAGACCCTCGCCTACTACCACGCCTATGTCGGCCATGGTACGGAAGCGTCGATTACGCTTGCGAAAATGATTATCGACCGCGCGCCCGCGGGCATGAGCCGCGTCTATTTCGGCCTTTCCGGCTCGGATGCCAACGAGACCAACATCAAGCTGATCTGGTATTACAACAACATTCTCGGCCGGCCGGAAAAGAAGAAGATCATCTCGCGCTGGCGCGGCTATCACGGATCCGGCGTCATGACCGGTAGCCTCACCGGTCTTGCGCTTTTCCACAATGCCTTCGACCTGCCGCGTACGCCCATCCTTCACACCGAGGCGCCCTATTATTTCCGCCGCCCCGACCGTTCGATGGACGAGGACCAGTTCTCGCAATATTGCGCCGACAGACTGGAGGAGATGATCCTCGCCGAAGGCCCCGATACCGTCGCCGCGTTCATCGGCGAACCGATCCTCGGCACCGGCGGCATCGTGCCGCCGCCGCGGGGCTACTGGCAGAAGATCCAGGCCGTGCTCGACAAATACGACATCCTGCTTGTTGCCGACGAAGTCGTCACCGGCTTCGGCCGTCTCGGCACCATGTTCGGCTCGGATCACTATGGCATGAAGCCGGACCTGATCACCATCGCCAAGGGCCTTACCTCGGCCTATGCTCCGCTTTCCGGCTCGATCGTTTCGACCAAGATTTGGCAGGTGCTGGTGCAGGGCTCCGATCAGCTCGGCGCAATCGGCCATGGCTGGACCTATTCCGCCCATCCGATCTGCGCTGCCGCAGGCATCGCCAATCTGGAATTGATCGACGAACTCGGCATCGTCGATAATGCCGGCACGACCGGCAGCTATTTCCGGTCGCAATTGCAGGAGGCGGTTGGCAGCCATCGGAATGTCGGCGAGGTCCGCGGCGACGGTCTGATGGCGGCAATCGAATTCGTCGAGGATAGGGACGATCGCCGGTTCTTCGATCCCGCCCGCAAGATCGGTCCGCAGGTCGCATCCGCCCTTCTCGAACGCGGCGTCATCGGCCGCGCCATGCCGCAGGGCGACATTCTCGGCTTCGCTCCACCGCTCTGCCTTAGCCGGGAAGAAGCAGACGTCGTCGTCAAGGCGGCTGCGGACGCGATCGAGAGTGTTTTCAAAACCATCTGAGGAGAAGAGCCGCATGACGATCCCGGAAAAGATGGCGGCGGTGTTGCTCACCGGCCATGGTGGCTTGGAAAAGCTCGTCTACGACAGGGACGTTCCTGTCCCAACACCGGCGGAGGGTGAGGTGTTGATCCGAGTCACTGCCTGCGGCATGAACAATACCGACGTCTGGGTGCGCCAAGGCGCCTACGGCACAGAAGATGATCCCTCCGCCGTCTCCACCTGGCGCAGGCAGGGCAATACTCTGACATTTCCACGCATCCAGGGCACCGATACCGTCGGCCATATCGTCGGCGTCGGCGCGGGCGTTGATCCGAGACGCATCGGCGAACGCGTCATGGTCGACTTCTCGATCTATAATCGCGATGACGACAGTCTTGCCGACATCGATTACATGGGCCACGGGCGGGATGGCGGCTACGCCGAATATATGGCGCTTCCGGCCGAGAACGCCCATGTCGTCGCGACCGATCTGACCGATGTCGAGCTTGCTACCTTCTGCTGCGCCTATCTGACCGGCGAACGTATGCTGGAACGGGCAAGGCTTGTCGCCGGCGAGCGCGTTCTCGTCACCGGCGCTTCGGGCGGCGTCGGTTCAGCGATCATCCAGCTCGCCCGCGCCCGCGGCGCCATCCCGATCGCGGTCGCAGGCCCCGGCAAGGAGGCGGCGATGATCGACATCGGCGCCGAAGCGGTAGTGACCCGCAGCAAGGGCGATCTTGTCGAGGCCGTCCATTCCGCAAGTGGTGGCCAGCCGATCGACGTCGTCGCAGATCTGGTCGGCGGACCGCTGTTCAACGATCTCTTGAAGATCCTGCGTCCGGAAGGCCGCTACACGACGGCCGGCGCCATCGCCGGCCCGGTCGTGCAGCTCGATCTGCGGACGATATATCTGAAGCAGCTCGAGCTGCACGGATCGAGCCAGGGGAGTCGCGCCGATTTCCGCAGGCTCGTCGACTATATCGAAGGCCGCAAAATCCGGCCCCTCGTCGGCGGCGTCTATCCGCTGTCGGACTTCCACCGGGCGCAGACCGAATTCATGGCGAAAAACTTTGTAGGCAAACTGGTCGTCGTTCCCGACGCGAGATGATCTCCGTCGCACCGCACGAACCTTATCGGGTCTGCGGCGTTCCACCGCCATGGAAAACGCTTTCGATCGCACCGGGTACACGCAGCTTCGGACGATGGACGGCGTCCCTGCCTTCGTGATGGAGGCGCAGCGATCCGTCGCTCGGCGGAGTCGCTGATGCCAGTTTCCCAGGCCATGAGATATCCCACCGCCGCCGAACTCGGCAGAATTCGCCGCGCCGCCGCGATCGCTCGGCTCATGGACACCGCAGTCAGGTTGCCTTTGGGCGTACGGATCGGTGCAGACTCGGTTCTCGGCCTCATCCCGGCCGTCGGTGACGTTGCCGGGTCGCTTATCGGTCTTTTCATCATCGACGAAGCAAGGCGCCTCGGCCTTCCCGCGCATAAGCTCGCCCGCATGGCGGTCAATCTCGGCGTCGACGCCGCCTGCGGCACGGTTCCGCTGATCGGCGATCTCTTTGACGTCTATTTCAAGTCGCACCGCCGGAACGTCGGGATCATCCTCGAGCATTTCGGCATCAGCGAAGACGAGCTGAACCAGCGCATTTGACGAGTTCGACCGCCCTCCGAAGAGCCTGCCTAAAGCTCCGTCAGGGCGCCGGCCGTCTTGACTGCGTGATCAAGAACAAATTGCAGCTTGGCGGCATGGCCGAAACCCGGCTCATCCCTCTCCCCTTTTTGCACGGCGTTCGCAAATCTCTGGAAATTGGTGATGACCGGCTCGACCTCGATCTTGCGCCAGATCGCCTTGTCGGCATCGGCGCCTTCACAGGCCCTGAGGGTGGAGCCTTCAGGCGTATGCACCACCTCCAGCGCCCCCTTGTCTCCATGCAAGCGCAGGCGCAATTCGTTCAGATGGCCTGTCGCCCAGCGCGTCGCATGAATGACACCGGCCGCCCCGTTTTCGAGTTCGGCCATCATCAGGAAGCTGTCATTTGCATCGAGTTCGTATTCTCCGATCCGGTTCCCAGGACTCTTGTCGAAAACCTTGAGATGCGACGCCGCCGCCTTGACGTCGCTTCCGGCGGCAAAAACCGCGAAGTCGAGAATGTGGATACCGACATCGCCCAGCACGCCATTGGAGCCGTGCTTTGTCGAGAGCCGCCAAAGCCATTGGGATTCTTTGGTCCAGTCGCCCCAGGCCTTGGAGACCAACCAGCTCTGCAGATACGAGGCTTCGAAGTGGCGGATCGCGCCGAGGCGGCCATCCAGTACCATCTTTCGCGCCGCCTGCAGCGGCGCCACGTTACGATAGGTAAGGTTTACCATCGCGACCTTGCCGGACGCCGCCGCGGCGTCGGCCATCTCCTTGGCCTCGCGGTAGTTGACGGCCAGGGGCTTCTCGCAGAGCACATGTTTGCCGGCGCCGAGTATCTTCATTGTCGTGGAATAATGCGCGCGATCCGGCGTCACATTGGTCACGGCGTCAAACTCCCCCCACGCAAGGGCGTCATCGAGCGATGTGAAGGTAAGCGGGATGCCATGCCTGAGCGCGAAGGCCCGAAGTCGGACCTCGTCGGTATCAACGGCAGCAACAATCTTGACGCCGGCGATTTCCGAGAAATTTATGGCATGGGTGTTTGCCCATCCTCCCGTTCCGAGAATGATCAAGCGCATTTGTGTCCTCATAGTCGTTTATCAAATTCAGCGGTAACCGGCTTCGCCGGCCTGGTGCAGTTTCGGGCCGCGTTCGACGATCGGCTCCAATGCCTTTTCCACGGGCACATTTGGAGCGTCGGTAATGCCAGTCAACGCGCCTTCAGGGTTGTAGGCCCACTTGACGCCGTTGATCAGCACCTTCTGCACCGTGGCGTCGT
>NZ_JABDWV010000028.1:0-33171 GCF_019685435.1 Rhizobium sp. NLR10b
CGACGTGTCCGCCGACCTGATCGTCATGGGTGCCTATAACCATCCCCGCTGGCAGCAGACGATCTTTGGCGGCGTGACGCGCGGCATGATCGAAGAAAGCAGGATGCCGATATTCATGGCCCACTGATCGGCCGGCGTTCAGCCGGCCCGGCGCCTCTCACCTTGCATGCATGTCGCCCGGTTGCGGCACGTGTCCGGGCGATAGGTATTAATCGATGGCAAAGGCCGCGCGGCCTGACAACGTCCGGACAAGGATGCCAAAGAAGATGTGCGGAGATTCGGCAAGGATCGGAACCTCCTTCGGGCTGAGCGAACCGACTTCCCACCAGTCCGCGTGCTTCTGCAATATTTCCCAGGCGTGCAGACGCTCACTCCGCCGGAGCTCGGTGTCGGGGAACTCCTCGAACTTTCCTTCGGCGATAACGCTCGTCCAGCCCTTGCCCACCCGCCGGTCCACCTGCAGGCACGCCCTGTCGTTTTCCCGCATCCATTCCACTTTGCGGCCGGGCATCGAAAAACAGTATGCGACGCCATCTTCAAAGGAGAAATAGATAGGCACGACATAGGGCCGACCGTCCTTGCAGCAGGCCAGGTGCCCAAATCTTGTCTCTCCCAGGACGGCGTGGCATTCAGCCAGCGTAAGTTCCCGTAAACCCAATGACATGAGACGCTCCTTCGGGTGGTGTTCCAGGAGTCATTTTAGACCGGCCGCGCGGCTTCGCACATTGATAAAGAGCAATCTCGTTTGGGTCTGGCAGGGCCGACTGACGGCTCGGGCAACAGATCGCTCATCACAGAAGAGGTCAGCTTGGCTGACGCCAAGAGTGCTGCATGGTCGCTGCGGGATGACCAGAGGAGCGATTATCCAGGCGGCGAGAAAGGCAGGCCCCCTCGCTTTCTCGCCGCCACAGAACGCTCGGTCTTACGGGGAGGGCCCCTCGTCCGCCAGACGGGCACAGCTCACGCAATATGGCGTGTAGGGGATGGCCTCCAACCGGTTGGGTTCGATCGGGGCGAGGCATCTGACGCAGCGACCGAAGCTTCCGCGCTTCAGCCGTTCCAGGGCCGCCTCGATCGATGTGATTTGCGCAACGGCTTCCCTTCGCATTTCGGTCAGCACCTGATCGTTCTCGACCTGGGTGATACGATCTTCGCTATCCGGATCCAGCGCGGCACCGAGATCGGCATCGATCGCCGACCGCCGGCGCTGCAGGTCCGCTTTCATGGTCTTCAGTTTGTTTTCTATCTCTTCGTTCTTCATCGACGCTTTCCCGCTGCGTGAAACGGCGGCACATGCCGCGCTCTGTTCGCCCATTCGGCCGGCCGAATGCAACGCTCATCACCGTACAACCGCCCGGGAAGGCTGCATTGATCGGCATCAATGGGGAGGGGATGGGCAGTTTGAGACATGTCAACGCGCAATTCCCGCTGAAGTGCGAGAGTGGCGACCCAGTCCGCTGATCACCGATGGCATGATCGTCGGCATGAGCGGCTTCACCAGAGCCGGCGAGGCCAAGGCGACGACCGGTGCATCGCTCGGCCACAATCTCGACAGCACGCTCACCGAGGCTCATGTCATCGCGCGCCGCATGCCGGTCCAATCCGATCCCGTCTTGCTCCGGGCGATCAATGCGGCGAAGTGATGTTCGTCTATAGCATCTTTCGGAGACGGTGGAATTCCTGCGTACCGGCCAGCTTGCACCGGTGGATTTGGCCGTCATCGAGGCGACCGCGATTACCGAGGGCGGCGGCATCGTGCTGACGACCTCCGTCGGCAATTCGGCAAGTTTCGCCGTCCTCGCACCGAAGGTGATCGTCGAGATAAACCTGTCGAAGCCGGAAGCACTGGAAGGTCTCCACGATATCTATATCCCTGCCGCGCGACCGAGTTGGGAGGCGATCCCCATCGTTGCGCCCAACCGCCGCATCGGCGTACCCTTCATTCCGATCCCGCCGGAAAAGATCGCCGCGATCGTCGTCACCCAGCCTTGCCCCGCGGGAGCGGGCGGAGGTCGTCATCGCCAACTGCGTGCATCCGACCTATCGTGAAACGCTGGAAGATCATTATCGGCGCGCGCTGCTACGCGGCGGCCACACGCCTCATCTCCTGGAAGAGGCGCTCAGCTGGCATGACGCCTTGCGGCGGATGGGAAAGATGCTGCCGTAGTGCCGCCCGTTTCACGCCTCCATGGCGTCAGCCGCTGCCGTGTCCCCGACCATCTCGTCCTCCTGCAATCTTACGGCAGTACTTGCATCCCGGATCATGGCATACTTCACCTGCGTGACCCTCAGGTCGCGATACCAGTCGACGAGTTCTCCCCACGGGTCTCTGATTTTGGAGAGGCCGGAGATGAAGGCGACGACGGTTCCAATTTCCGTCTGACCGGTGACGACATAATAGCCGCCCAGGGCGAAGATGCCGGCATAGCCCAGCTGAGTCATCAGGTTCATCATGAAATTCATCGTGAATTTGATCCTGTAGACGCTCATGTTCAGCGAGAAGAGCCTCTCAATCCGATCATCCTGGGCATCGAGCGCATCACTAGTGACAACGTGCTGGACCATACTCTGGCTGACATGGCGCATGACGGTGATCTTGGTTTCGACGCGGCGGTTGATCGCGGACTGCATCAGCGGCACGAAGCCGATCTGCGGAAGGAAGACGACGGCGACGGCAAGCGCCATCAGGGGCTGCAGGAAGATCAAATAGCCGCCGACCGCGACAAGAATGCCTGCCTGCAGCAGCGGTTCCGAGATGCTGGTGCCGACAAAACCGCCGACCGGTTCGGCTTCGGCGATGATGATCGAGAGCTGCACGCCTTCGGCAATCGCATCGAGAGGAGCCTCGGCCGAGCGTTCCGAGGTCGCAAGCGCCGATTTACGCAGCCAGCGGACCGCGACCTCGCCGATCCAGCCACGATAGATATTGAGCATCAGCTTGGTCAGGCCTTCCAGCAGGACGAGGCCGAGATAGGCAAGAACGAGAATTAGAATGGCCTGATAGGGGGTGCCGTTTGTGGCCGCATTGATGATGCGCCTCTGGACCTCCAGCGGCGCGGTGCCGGCGAGGAAGAGAACGATCGAAAGGGCCGCGATCGCGATCTGGTGATGGCGCCCTATCAGGAACACGAATCCAAACAGACTTCTCGGCATTTCAGCCTCATGGCCTCGTATTTGTGCGTCAGAATGGCCGGCGCCGCTGCGAGCGACGGGAACGGGCTTTCACCTTTTGGAGCGCTCCTGCCGGCTGGCCATTCCGTGGTTTGCCTCCCTGACTTTTCAATTCTGTCTCATCTCGGCATCCGGCGGCGGCAGTGCGATGCCGTAATAGGGATCCACCCAGACGAGCAGGTCCCTGACAGACGTCACGCCTGCAACGTTCTCGGCCGCGACCTTTGCGGCCAGGCGCTCGCGTTCGTCGAAGATCGTTCCGGTCAGTTCGGCAACGCCGCCGGCGACGTGGCAATGGATGAAGCCGTTGCGGCTCCAGCTCTGCTTTGCAAGTTCCGATTCGATTGCCGCCTGGATCTGAGCGTCTCCGGCCGAAAGCGATGACGGTAGTGCCCGAGACAAAGCCCGCAAGAGATCGCAGCGCGAGACGATACCGACAAGCCTGCCATTTTCCACCACCGGCAGACGCTTGACATCCTGGCGTTCCATCGATTTGACGGCGTCGGAAATGGAGGCGGTCGGCGCGACCGTGCTGACCTTGGAGGTCATCACCTCATCGACCCGCCTTCCATGAGTTCGGACATATTCGGCGGCGATCTTTCCGGAGCTCGTCAGCCATTCGAGCAGCCACGACCGCTTGCGCTCGGTGTTCAATTCGCCGCGGCGCAGAAAGTCCCCTTCGCTGACGATGCCGACGAGCGCTCCATTGGCATCGACAACCGGTAGTCCGCTGATCTTGTTGTCGAGCATCAGCTTGGCGGCTTCGGCGACGGAGCAGGACGTCGTCACAGTGATCGCCGGCGATGTCATGATGTCTTGAACGAGCATTTTCGACTCCTGTTGCTTCGCATCTCCTCGGCAACGGCGCACGAGAATCTTTAACCAGGCGGGCATTTGCCTGCGAAGCCCGTGGGCTGAGTGCCAGCCTTTGGAGCAGGCAAGCAACCTTGTGGCTAGTGAGGATAAGTTAGCGGCGTTGAAGCCAGGACGCTTTGATCAACGTCAACAATGGAAGGAACTCGAAGCCGCGGCCGAATCGTCTTCAATTCCGGCGTGGGGGCTTTGCCCTACCCACCGGATCGGCAGGACCAAGGCGCCCGCAGGCTACCCGTCTTCGCCTGCCGCAAATACGAATGGTCTCACCGACAGCAAACAGACAGGTTCAAGCCTCTATCCAGTCGCGGTCGCCTCATGGAAGGCAGAAGCAAAGGATTGAACGATGAAGTTGAAACTTATCTCCGCTCTTGTGATCATCGCCGCAACTCCCGCTCTGGCCATTGCCAGTCCAAGCTGCACCAAGGAGCCGAAGTCCAAGTGGATGCCCGAGAAAGCCATGAAGGAAAAAATCGATGCTCTGGGCTACCAGGTGAAAACCTTCGAGATCACCGGAAGCTGCTACGAGATCTACGGCAAAGACAAGAAGGGCGACCGCGCCGAAGTCTATTTCAATCCGGTGTCCGGCGAAATCGTCCAGAAAGGCGACTGACCATGGCGCCCATTGAGTTGCAGAAGCAGGAGGGCCTCCGGCCCTCCCAGGTCGCGAGCGGCACCGTCAAGGTCTGGGACCCAATCGTCAGACTGTTTCACTGGACCGTCGTTACGGCCTGCATCCTCAATCTTTTTGTGTTTGAGGAAGGAAAATATTGGCACCGTTTGACCGGCTACGTCGTTGCCATGGCCATCGTCGTACGGATCATCTGGGGGTTCGTCGGAACCAGGCATGCGCGGTTCCGAGACTTCTTCCCGACACCTGGCAAAGTGAGGGCGCAGATCCTTGGCATGATCAATGGCAGCGAGCAACGCTATATCGGCCATAATCCGCTGGCATCGATCATGATGCTGGGCCTCATGGTGATTCTTGCAATGACCGCGGTCAGTGGCTGGATGACGACGCTCGATGCCTTCTGGGGCGACAAATGGCTCGAGGAAGTGCACGGTGTCATCGCCAACAGCATCATGGTCTTCGCCTTCATCCATGCCGGGGCGGCATTGGTCGAGAGCTGGAGACATCGGGAAAATCTCGTCTGGTCGATGGTGACAGGTCGAAAGAGAGCATGAGAATTCTTCTGATCGAAGACAGCGTCCGGCTTCGCGAGCTTCTTTGCGAAGCCATCCGCGAGGCCGGCTGGCGCATGGATGCCTTTGCTACGGCAAATGAAGGCCGTCTCGCGCTTGACGGAACAAGCTATGATCTCCTTCTTCTTGACCTTGGCCTGCCTGACGAAGATGGCCTCGACGTGTTGAAGTCTCTGCGTCTCGCGAAGCGGCAGATTCCGGTGCTCGTCCTGACGGCACGCGGGGCCGTCGACGAACGGATCGCCGGGCTGGATGCCGGGGCTGACGACTACTTGATCAAACCCTTCAACAATGGCGAGTTGATCGCGCGGATTCGAGCCCTGATGCGGCGCTCGCCCATGACAGCCATGCCGACACTGGAATTCGCCGACGTCAGGTTTGAGGCGGCGTCCCGCCAGGTCACCTGCAACGGCATTGAAATGGCGCTCGCCCCCTCGGAAAAGTCGCTGCTCGAACTGCTGATGCGCAATGGCGGGAACGTGGTTTCCAAGCGCAAGATGGAACACGCTTTCTCCGAGTTCGGTGACGAGCGCAGCAGCAACGCCGTCGAGCTGGCGGTCTCCCGGCTCCGGCGGAAACTGGAGGGACATCCCGCCAATGCCGTCATCGAAACCGTGAGAGGCGTCGGTTACATGCTGCGCGAGGACCGAGGTTGATTCGATCGGCTCCTACCTTGACGGCCATTCTGACGCGAAGGATCGCCTTCTTCGCCATGGTCGCGATGCTTGTCCAGCTCGCCGTCGTCTTCTCCGACTATTATTGGAACGTCGGGGAACTTTCCCGCCTGTATGTCGAGCAGGAAACAGAGCGGCTTGCCTCGGGCGTCGGTGGCAGGGACGGAGCCGTTACCTACAGGCTGCCGGCAGCTGTAGGCCGGCGTTATGCCCATCCGCAGACCGGCTATGTCGCCCGCATTCGCGACGGCCGGGGCCACCTTATCTTCGAGTCCTGCGACGATGCCTGCGAAAGCCGTTTCCTGCCCGCGGAGGTCAATCCTCCGGATTTTTGGCTTCGCACCATCAAGCCAGGGAAACCGCTTACGCTTGTCGGGGGCCGAGCTTTCCAGATCGGCGAGCAGCGGATTCTGGTTGATGTCGCCACTGTGGGCGATCCTGAGAATCTCGCCTCCGCCGTCTTTTGGAACGAGATCCTCGAGCACATGATCGTGCCGATGAGCATCTTGCTCGGACTTGTTCTCGGGGCAACCTTAATATCGGTTCGCCGCGCCCTGAAGCCTGTGAAGGCCGCGGCCGATGCTGCCGAACTCATCGATCCGATGGATTCCGGATCTCATCTGCCCTTCGAGGGAATGCCGCGAGAAATTGCCCATCTCGCGGTGGCCGTCAACCGGGCGTTCCAACGAATTGGCGAGCTGATGCTATCGCAAAGGATACTGACATCGGGCATCGCCCATGAAGTGCGCACACCGCTTGCGGCCATCAAACTCGAACTCGGCCGTATTGACCATCCGAGGGCGCGGAAAGCTGAGGCGGATCTCGATGACCTCGTGCATTTTGTGAGCCAGCTGACGGCGCTCGCGCGGCTGGACACGTTCGATCACAGCACGTTCGAAGAGGTCGATCTCGTCGTTCTTTGTACAGGCGTGGCCGAGCAGCTCGCACCTTGGGTTTACGAAAACAAGCATTCGCTGGAGGTGTTCGCCCAGATCGAGGCGGCAGGTGTCAGAGCAGCACCAGCCCTATTGAAAGACGCCCTTCGCAATCTGATCGAGAATGCGGTTCGCCATACGCCGGATTCAACGAAGATCATTGTCAGGGTGGGAGAATACGGTATCCAGGTCGAAGATCGACAGGATGTATTTGGCAGTTTCCTCCATCAAACCCAGAGTGCGGAAGGCCTCGGAATAGGACTTAAGATCGTTGAACGGATCGCGGAACTTCATAAGGGATCGTTGAGGCGTTCCATATCGCGGCACGGCAACATCTTCGAACTCTTATTGCCGGTGGTGGCGCGACGCAGGCGGTGCTAACCAGCATCACCCTGCCTGTCCTGTCGTCGTATTGAGCGACGGCAGGCGGTCAAGGACCGGCTCTCGAACTCATTGTCAACGCCACGAGGGCCGCGTACCTCATCAACCGCAGCCTGCCGGCCGGCAACAAGCGGCTCCTCAATCCCGTCGCAGCGTCTTGCCGGACTCCGCATCGAACAGATGAAGCTTGCCCGGCCGGGCCGCGATCGTTACGGCCTGCCCGGGCTCGAAATCGTGACGTTCGGACAGCACCGCGACAAATTCGCCGGATCCGTAGCGCAAAAATACCATCGTCTCGTGGCCAGTGGGTTCGGTGACGTTGACGGTCGTCTTCAAGCCGCTCGGAGCGAGCGACAGATGTTCGGGCCGCACACCCAGGCGCACAGGCTGGCCATCGGACGCCTCCGGCGTGAAGCCGAGCGCAATCTCATCGCCTGTCTCCGTGACGAAGACCGCACCGTCGGCCTTGTAGTGACCTTTCAGCAGATTCATCGACGGCGAGCCAATGAAGGTGGCCACGAACGTATTGCGGGGACGGTCGTAAAGCTCCAGGGGCGTTCCCGTCTGTTCGACCTTGCCGCCCTGCATGACCACGATCTTGTCGGCCATCGTCATTGCTTCGACCTGGTCATGGGTAACGTAAATGGTCGTGGTCTTCAGCCTTTGGTGGAGCTCCTTGATCTCCTTGCGCATCTGCACGCGCAGCTTGGCATCGAGGTTCGACAGGGGCTCGTCGAATAGGAAGACTTGCGGCGATCGGACAATGGCTCGCCCCATCGCTACGCGCTGCCGCTGGCCGCCCGAAAGCTGGCGCGGATAGCGGTCAAGATAGGGCACGAGGTCGAGGGTTTCGGCCGCCGCCTGTAGGCGCTGCTTGATGACATCGGCCGGCTGCTTCTGCAGACGCAGCGCGAAGACCATGTTCTCGGCAACGGTCTTGTGCGGATAGAGCGCATAGCTCTGGAAGACCATCGCAATATCACGGTCCTTCGGCGGCAGATTGTTGACGATCTTTCCGCCGATCGAGATGGTGCCGCCGGTAATGCTCTCGAGGCCTGCGACCATGCGCAGCAAGGTCGACTTGCCGCAACCGGACGGGCCAACGAGCACCACGAACTCGCCATCGCGAATGTCTATATTGACCCCATGCAGGATGTTTAAGGCGCCGTATGCCTTCCGCGCCTCTGAAATATTGACCTCAGCCATATGCCTCCCACTCGCTTTCCGGTCACCCCCGGCACACGTTCCAGGGGATGAATTTCTCGGCAGTATCCAGAGTTTGAGGCACAGCGAAAGTGCGCTCTGCCACGATCCGAAATACCTTCAGAACCTCCTCCATGAAACGTTTCATTTTTTATTGACTTTTTGCGCTTCCCGTCTAATGCTCACTGATGAGACCGAGAGGAGCGGTTTCAAACAAGAATTATGAAACGTTTCATTTTCTTGTTTACCAGATAGTTCTGCACGAGACCAGTCCCAAATTCGGGCCGGAGCCTATCCGGAACACTGGCTGGCGGCAGCGCACCAAACGTGGAGGAGGAAGACATGAAAGTCGAAATTTACGATGCATTGATGCGCCGTCAGGCAAGTCGCCGCGACGTTTTGCGCGGAACGGCAAGTGCGGCGGCTCTGCTCGGCCTGTCCGGCGCGATGGGCGGAATTGCCGGCACCGCATTCGCGGCCGATGACCTGCGCGCCCAGATCCTGCAGATCCCCGGCGTCGGCAAGGGTTCGCCGACGGACGCGGACTGGCAGAAGGTCGGCGAGCTCTGCCTCGGCCCGACCAAGGCCAATGTCAAGCAGGGCGAATTCGCCGGCGTCGAGCTGACCTTCATGGGGCTCAACAACCAGAATCTGCACAACTTCCTGTTCCGCGGCTTCCTGAAGCCTTGGGAAGCCTATACCGGCGCCAAGATCAACTGGATCGACCTTGCCCAGGCCGATTACAACGCCCGCCTTCAGCAGTCGATCGCAACCGGCACTGTCGATTTCGACATCCTTGAAATGGGCGCGCCTTTCGAAGGCGATACCGCCGGACGCGGGCTTCTCGACGAGATGCCTGATTGGGCTGCAAAGCAGGTCGAAGCCGACGACCTGGTGAGCTATCTGAAGCCGCCGGTCGGCACCTGGGACGGCAAGACCTATCGCGTCACGATCGATGGCGACTGCCACACCTTCGCCTATCGCAAGGATTACTTCGGCGAAGGCTCGATCAGCGGCATGGCCGAGCCGCCGAAGACCTGGCAGGACGTCAACGCAGCGTCCAAGGCGCTGATCGGCAAGACCGATCCGCTGACCGGCCAGCCGGCCTATGGCTATCTCGACCCGCTCAAGGGCTGGGGCGGCTTCGGCTTCTATTTCATCGAGAACCGGGCGACGGCCTATGCCAAATACCCCGGCGATCCGGCCTGGCTGTTCGATCCTGAGAACATGAAGCCGCTGGTCAACAACCCCGCCTGGGTCCAGGCGATCCAGGATGTGCTGGATCTGATCGCGGCCAAGGCCTATCCCGCCGACCAGATCAATGCGGACCCCGGCACCACCGCCTTCTCGCAGTTCCTGGCAGGCACCGGCGCAATGCTGATGTGGTGGGGCGACGTCGGCTCCAGCGCGCGCACCTCGGATACCTCGGTCGTCGGCGACGTGGTCGGTTTCGGCATCAACCGCGGCTCCAACCGCGTCTACAACCGCAAGTCCGGGCAATGGGAAGACAAGTATAACGAAGCGCCCAACATGGCCTATCTCGGCTGGGGCATCTACGTCACCAAACGGGTCTCCAGCGACGAGAAAAAGCGCAAGGCGGCCTGGTCTGCTGCAGCCCATCTCGGCGGCAAGGATCTTTCCCTTTGGACGTCGGCCTATCCGTCCGGTTTCCAGCCCTATCGTCAGTCTCACTTCAACTACGACGAATGGGAAAAGGCAGGTTACGACCGCGCCTACATCGAGGACTATCTGAGTTCGAACGCCGACAGCTACAACCATCCGAACGCTGCGATCGAGCCGCGCATCCCCGGCATCTTCCAATACTACTCCGTTGCGGAGGACGAATTGGCGAAGGGCTTTGCCGGACAATACAAGTCGGCACAGGAAACCGCGGATGCGATTGCAGCCGCCTGGGAAAAGATCACCGACCAGATCGGCCGTGATAGCCAGCTGAAGCTCTATCGGACGAGCCTCGGGCTCTGATCGATTGACATAAACGCGCTGGCGGACTGAAAGGCTTCGCCAGCGCCCATCCTGTCCGGGCGAGGAATATCAATGTCGACAGTCGAAGGCGACCTGCTCCACACGGTCGAAGCCGGCTCCATTTCCGCGAGCCGCCGTTTTTGGGGCCGCTCGGCTCTGTGGCTGAGCGCCATATGGTTCATGGCATCCTTTGTATTGCAGGCTGTCCACGAACTTGGCTGGACCGATTGGGGCTTTGCCAACTGGCGGCCGGTTCTCTACGCCTATTTCATTTGGGCCGCGGTTCTCTGCGTCACCCGCGTCGTCATATACGGCGAGGCCGGCAAGAAGGCGCTCTTTGTTCTGCCGGCGGCGCTTTTCGTCGTATCGATGGTGGTCTTCCCGCTGCTCTTTGCGCTCTGGATCGGCTTTTCGGATTGGAACCTCGCCTCTTCCGCCGGCCGGCGCTTCAACGGGCTCGACAATGTCCGCCGGATGATCGCCGATCCATTCTATGCCAACGCCTTGCTCAACATGATCCTTTATTGCCTTGCGATCGCTGTGGAATATGCGATTGCCTTCGGCCTGGCGCTGCTCCTCAACCAGGAAATCATTGCCAGGAAGTTCTGGCGCGTCACCTTCCTCGTGCCCTTGATGCTGTCGCCGGTCGCGGTGAGCTGGATGGTGGGCAAATCGATGCTGGAGACCCGTTTCGGCCCGATCGCGCGCATGGCCCGCTGGCTCGGCTGGGAAAACCCGTCCTTTTTCGGCGATCCGCTGACGGCGCGCCTTTCGATCATGATCATGGATGCCTGGACCTTCATTCCCTTCATGATGATCATGCTGCTCGCCGGACTGCAGGCCTTGTCGAGGGAGGTGCTGGAGGCGGCCGAGGTCGACGGCGCCACCAAATGGCAGCGCTTCTGGCAGGTGATTTTCCCGCTGATGCTGCCAGTGTCGGTCACGGCAGTGATGATCCGCATCATCTTCAAGTTGAAGCTCGCCGACATCATCATCACGGTGACATCGGGAGGCCCCGGAGGAGCGACGGATTCCGTCACCAGTTTCATCTATCGCGAATACCGCGACCGTTCGAATGTCGGATACGGAACCCTGCTCGCGCTCGTCTATCTGGTGATCATCGTCGTCGGCATGACGGGGCTGATGAAGATCTCCGACCGTATCGTCAAGCGGATGACAGGAAGGCTCTGATGGTTCGCATCGATTTCGAAAAATACGGACGGGGCCAACGCATTCGCTGGTGGGCCATGCGTTTGGCGGTCTACGGCCTGCTCGTCATCTGGGCGTGTGTCTGCATCTTCCCGCTGTTCTGGACGGTTTCGACCTCATTCAAGACAGCCGCAGATGTCATGCGCGGCAATCTGATCCCCTGGTTCAATTTCGCGCCCAACTGGCTCGGCTGGCGCTCGCTCGGCCTCTCTCCCGATACGATTCCCCAGATTTCGACGGTGCGTGATGAATTCATGCGCAGGCTCTGGAACAGCGTGATCATCTCCGTCACGGCATCCGCTCTTGCGGTTGTGCTCGGATCGCTCGCCGCCTACGGCCTCAGCCGTTTCTCCTATAAATTCGGCCATATGCGCAATTCCGACATTTCCTTTTTCTTCCTGTCGCAGCTCATCATGCCGCCTGTCGTCCTCGCCCTGCCATTCCTGGTTCTCTACAAGGAGCTGGCGCTGCTCGACACCTATGCCGGCATGATCGCCGTCTATACGCTGATGGTCCTGCCGATCGTCGTCTGGATCATGCGCGATCAGTTCGCGACCATACCGGTCGAGCTCGAGGAGGCCGCGCTGGTCGACGGCCTGTCGATCTGGGGCGCGTTTGCCCGCATCATCGTGCCGCTCGTACTGCCGGGCATGGTTGCCGCCTTCCTTTTGGCGCTGATCCTGTGCTGGAATGAATATTTCTTCGCCGCATTGCTGACCTCGACCAACACGAACACGCTGCCGGTGATGATCGCCAGCCAGACCGGCAGCCAGGGCATCAACTGGTGGTCGATGGCTGCCCTTTCCACCGCTGGTATCCTTCCGCTGGTCATCGTCGGCGTCGTGTTGGAAAAGCACATCATCGCCGGGATGACCGCAGGAGCGGTAAAATAGCCGCGGGACGTTTGAACATGCCAAAGATGCCCACAGTCAAGGATGTCGCCGAATATGCGGGCGTCTCCGTGGGCACCGTTTCGCGCGTTCTGTCGGGCGAAGCCGCGGTCAAACCCCTGCTGCGGGAAAGGGTCAACGACGCTATTTCGGCGCTCGGTTACCGGCCGAACGTGACCGCACGAGCCTTGCGTACCAGCAGAACCGACGTTATCGGCCTCGTCGTTCCCGACATCACCAATCCTTTTTTTGCGCAGCTTGCGGCAAGCATCGAGCGTGCGGCGCTCGAATGCGGTCACAGCCTTATGCTGGCAAGCTCGCATAACGACAGCGAGGCGGAGCAGAGCCACGTTTCGGCTTTTCTCGACCGATCGGTGCGCGGCATCATCGTGGTGGCTTCGAGCGACGGTTCAGGTCTCGATCTGCCAGCCTCGGTCCCGGTCATATCGCTGGACCGGCGCTTCGGCGCCTTTCCCCTGGTGTCGACCAACCATGCGCAGGCGGCCACGATGATTGCCGATCATCTCTATGGGCTGGGGCACCGGCGCATCGCTTATATTTCCGGGCCGACCGACACTGAGGCAGGGCGCATGCGCAAGGAGGCCTTCGTCAGCCGCATGGACGGCTTCGGCAAGACCGGCGAGCCTGTCGAACTGCAAATCGCCCATGGCAGATTCGACTATGAATCCGGCGAAAGAATTGCCCGCGAGCTGCTTTCGCGCCCGCCGCAGGATCGGCCGACGGCGATAGCCGCCGCCAGCGACCAGCAGGCGATCGGCGCATTGCGCGCCGCCCGTGACCTTAAGATCGATGTGCCGCGAAAACTGTCCGTCACCGGTTTCGACGACATTTCGCTTGCCAATCTCGTGGTGCCGCGGCTGACAACCATACGCCAGCCAGCCGACATGCTGGCGCGGCGCGCGGTCAGCCTTCTCCTGGAGGAACCGCCGGGCAAGGGGGACGAAATGGTGGACGGATCGCTGATCGTGCGCGGTTCGAGCGGCCCGTGCCCGCAACCTGGCGAACCGAAAGGCGCACGGGCGCTCCGAGCCGGACATCGCCGGGACAGAAATTGAAGCACGGCCGGCGCTCCGGCTAGAGAAAGGATGGAAGATCAATGCTCAAGGGAATTCGGGCCGAACTCAATGGCGACATTCTTCAGGCACTTAGCAACATGGGACATGGCGACTATCTCGTCATCTCCGACATGAATTTTCCATCGGATTCGATAGCCCGCCAGACGCGTCTGGGTAAACTGCTGACCATGGAAAACATTCCCGCGCCGCAGGCGATCGACGCGGTCCTTTCGGTCCTGCCTTTGGACACGCCGATTCAGCCGTCGGTCGGACGCATGGAAGTGATCGGCAAACCGGATGAAATCCCGCCGATCCAACAGGAAGTACAGTCGATTGTCGACCGGGCCGAAGGCAAGCCGTCGCCGATGTATCCCGTCGAACGCATGGCGTTCTACGACATCGCCAAAAAGGCCTATTGCGTGATCGCAACCGGGGAACTGCGGTTCTATGGATGCTTCCTTTTGACCAAGGGCGTCATTCCAGCGGAAGAGGCCGTGCGATGAGCGAGAAAAGCGGGATCGTCATCTTAGGCATTTTTGCCGCCGACACCGCCTATAAGGCAAAGCGCTTGCCCCATATCGCCGAGACGCTGATGGGGTCGGGTTTTACGCTCGGGCCGGGAGGCAAGGGCTCCAACCAGGCAATCGCCGCGGCAAAAGCCGGCGGCAAGGTGACTTTCATTTCACGGGTGGGCAACGACGCGTTCGGCGCGATGGCCCTTGCGGCCTATGCGGAGGCGGGTGTCACAGCCAATGTGATGAAGATGGAAGGGGTTTCCACGGGCGCTGCCTTCATCTTCGTCGACGAAGCGAGCGGCGACAATGCCATCATCGTGGTGCCGGGCGCCGCAGGGCTGATCGGCATCGAAGATGTCGAAGCGAACCGGGCAGCGATCGAAAGTGCTGCTATCTTCATGACACAGCTCGAACAACCGCCGGAAGCGGCCCTGCATGGCCTGTCGATCGCCAAAAGGGCAGGGGCCACGACCATCTTCAACCCGGCGCCGGCCAGCACCATCCCGGACAGCATCTATGGCCTGAGCGATTTCATCGTTCCCAACGAAGTCGAAGCGGCGCAACTGGTGGGCCATGCGATCGAAACCGATGAACAGGCGCGTGCGGCGGCGCGCACGCTGGTCGCCCGAGGCGCGCGCGCAGCGGTCATCACGCTCGGCGCCCGCGGTGCGCTCTATCACACCGCCGAGCAGACCGAATTCGTCCCCGCATTTTCGGCGGGAAATGTCGTTGACACAACCGGAGCCGGCGACGCCTTTCTCGGTGGGTTCGCGACGGCGATCTCCGAAGGCCGGGCGCCAATCGAGGCCGTCCGTTTCGGCTGCGCGACTGCCGCGATCGCCGTAACACGGCCGGGGACGGCCCCCGCCATGCCTTCTCGCGCCGAGATCAGCGCCTTGCTTGGCTCCTGATGACTGGCCGTCGCAGGGGAATTGGGCGGGGCGTGTCAGCCTCGCCATCTCCAGAAGCCGTCAATCCAGCCTTGCGGTAAAGACGTAGCCGACGCCGCGCACGGCCTTGATGAATTGAGGCTTCTTCGGGTCCGTCTCAATCTTGCGCCGCAGCCGGACGATCTGGGCATCGATCGTCCGGTCGAAAGCTTCGAGGCTTCGGCCCCGGGTCAGATCCATCAGCACGTCGCGGGTCAGAACCCGTCCGGCATGCCGGACGAAGGTCGTCAGCATATCGAACTCGCCGGTCGTCAACTCGATTTCCGTGCCTTCCGGATCGAAAAGCTGCCTGCGGCTGAGATTGAGCTTCCAGTCTTCGAAGCCGACAATCTCCTCGCCGGCCGCCTCGGCACTGCGCGCAGGAGCTTGCCGGCGGCGCAGGATCGATTTCAGGCGGGCATGAACCTCCCGGAGATGGAAGGGCTTGGCGATGTAATCGTCGGCACCGACTTCCAGACCGACGATTCGATCGACGACGTCGTCACGGCCCGTCAGCATCATGATCGGCACGTCGGACTGGGCGCGAATTTCGCGGGCGAGGTCAAGGCCATCCGTGCCGCCGGGAAGAACGAGGTCGAGCAGGACGGCGTCGAAATTCTGCTGGCGCAGGCGCACGCGCATCTCGATTCCGTCGGCGGCGGAAGAGACCGTGTAACCCTCGTCCTCGAAGTAGCGCGTCAACATCTGGCGAATGCGCGGGTCATCGTCGACGACGAGAAGATGCGCGTCATGTTGAAGTGCTGCCATCGTCCATCCGCCAAGCCGTTGCTCGTTACAGATCGTCTTCAATGGCATCGTCTTTAACATGCCCGTCAAGCTGGTGTCACCACCAGGCGGTCGTTGTCCTCATCGCAAACCGCAAATCCATTCCGGCCAGAATTACGCGGGCCTGGCATCGTGCAGCCGATGGCGTTTGGTCTGCATCGGAACGGGAGCCGGCGAGGATTGCCACGCGCAGAGCCATCCGCGGACATCGTTCGCTGTGATCCGAACCGTGTTTGCGCTCGTGGAGGCAAGGCGGCGCGCGGCTATCTGGCAGAAAGTGTCGACGTATTGAAGAAGGCGGAATTCGGTAGCCCGCGGCGGCGAGGCCACCGACAGCAATGCCCGCCGCGACACGATGACGGTCTTCATGTCGGGCCCGAACCGCACATCGATACGCCCCGACTTGTCTTTCGCGTCGAGATTTGCTGTGACGATTTCATATGGCATTCCATCGCTCCGGATCGTTGGTTCGTCGCTGCGGCTTCTGAATTTTTTTCTCCAAGTTACGACGCCGGTCGCACGACGCTTTGACTTCGATCAAATGAACAGGGCGAGAGGTCGGCACCGAAACATCCGCGCCGTGACCGAAAGGATATGGACAAATATCCGGACAATCTCCACGCCGACGGCATCATCATTGATTTGGGACAAGGAAGAGCGTGCGGCCTGAGGTCATAAGGCATCCTGCTTTTGAAAAGGGATGTGACAATGTCCGACGATCTGGTCGCCAAATACGGCGATGCGCGGCTTCCGCGTTATACGAGTTACCCGACGGCACCGGCTTTTTCGGCCACCGTTGGGCCGGATGAATATGCCCGCGGTCTCGCCGATATCGGCAAGACCGGGCCTGTTTCGGTTTATCTCCACGTACCGTTCTGCCATTCGATGTGCTGGTACTGCGGCTGCCACACGACCAACACCCGGCAGGACGCCCCGGTCGTCGAATATCTTGATGTGATGAACCAGGAGATCGAACTCGTCTCCTTTGCCGCCGGAAACGACGTGCCCGTCAGGAACGTTCATTTCGGCGGCGGCACCCCTACAATCATGAAACCTCGGGACTTTTCCGCCCTGATGGCAAAGCTCAGGAGCGCCTTTGCTTTCGAGGCAGATGCCAGTGTTGCCGTGGAGATCGATCCGCGCAGATTGGCCGCTCCCATGATCGATGCGCTCTGCGAAAACGGCGTCGATCGCGCGAGCCTCGGCGTCCAGAGCTTCGATCCGGTCGTGCAGGCGGCAATCAACCGGCTGCAGTCCTTCGAGCAGACGGAGACGACAGTGGCCGAGTTGCGGTCCGCAGGTGTGACCAGCATCAATTTCGACCTGATCTATGGCCTTCCGAAGCAGACGGTACAATCCTGCTTGGAAACGGTCCGCCTGGCCACAGAGCTGCGTCCCGAACGTTTCGCCGTCTTCGGTTACGCCCACATACCCACCTTCAAGAAGCATCAACGCCTAATCGACGAAGCATCGCTGCCGGACGCAAAACAGCGGAATGAGCAGGCCGAAGCCATCGCCCGGGAGCTTCAACAAGCCGGATATGTGCGTATCGGGCTCGATCATTTTGCACTGCCGCAGGATCAGCTCGCACTTGCCGCCCGCAACGGCACGATGAGACGGAACTTCCAGGGCTATACCACGGATGATTGCGATAGCCTCATCGGCCTTGGCGCTTCCGCGATCGGACGGCTGCCGAGCGGCTATATGCAGAACCACGTGCCTCTCGGACTTTATGCCGAGCGGGTTGCCGCCGGCATGCTGCCCACGGCCAAGGGTTATCTTCTCAGCGAAGAGGACAAACTTCGCGCGAGAATCATCGAAAGGCTGATGTGCGATTTCGAGGTCGATCTCGGAAAGGTGAGCAGCGGCTCGGGTTTCGACACCGGCTTCCTTGTCGAACGCAACGAGCGCCTAGGCGAGCTGGTGGCCGACGGCGTCGTGGCGATCAGCGGCGAGCGGATCGTCGTATCTCAGGATGCACGCTTCATGGTCCGTGCCGTCGCGGCGGCATTCGACGCCTATTTCGGCTCGCACGGACGCACGCACAGCAAGGCCGCCTGACCTGAATCAGAGCCAGGCCGGAAGTGCCGATCCATGACTCCGGCCTGTTTACTCATGCCCTTCAGGCGGTGGGTTGATAGATTGCTGGCAGGGGTGCGCCAGCACCGTCTTCGCGTTTGTCACACGGCAGTAGAGATCGCCGGTCATTTCTTGCAGAGGTAATATGATGAACAAACCGATTCCGACCGATTTCATGGAACTCGAACGCTGCTACGACCAACTGATGTTGTGGTGCGACGTGCTCCAGGCAATCGCCGATTTCCTGCCTTGCCACATAGACGAAGATCTTTGCGACCGCATCTCTCGCGGCCTGCTTCCGCTGCTGCAGACGACGCATGAGCTCGAACAGCGGCTGATCTCCTCCCGGCTCGGATTGATCATGGACGCCGCGGAAAAAGCCGGCGCGGAAGAACGGCGGCGGGCAGGCCGCCTGGTGGGTCTTGGCGCCGCGCGAGACGTGGCCGTCACCCTGGAAACGGTGGGCGAGGGGGGCTGCCGGCTGTCCTGGGAAACTGTCGGATATCAGCTGCGTTCGTTCTTCTGCTCGATGCGCAGTCATATCCGGTCCGAACGCGAGATCATGACGTTAATGCAGCGGGCGACGGAAACTGCAGCGCGGCTGGCGGAGGCGACCAATCGGACCGAAGCAGCCTGAGCAAAGCCGGATTACCGTGCCGACATCTCAAGAACGCGCTTGCCGGTCCACGCGCCGCAACAGGCTTTTCAATTCCGGCTCGTTCACCATTGAGGCCGCCTCGAGAGGCGGCATCCAGGCGAGCTTGCGCTCCTTGTGCTCCGGGAAACGGGACTTGGTGTGGCGAACCGTCATGACGTGCACCGTCACGAATGACGCCACCTGTTTCCCATCCTGAAGCGTCTTGAGATAGGAGAAGCAGCCGAAAGCGCGTTTCTTCGCCCGCCCCTTCACACCCGCTTCTTCCCAGGCCTCACGCTCGACCACCTCATGCGGCGCGAGACCCTTGATGGGCCAGCCCTTCGGAATGGTCCACCGTTTCGCGCGTCGTGATGAGCAGGACCTCATAACCGCCGCCCGGTCCATCACGCAGGCAAAGCGCACCGAATTGCTCCAGGGCCTTGCCGAGGAGGATTGTCTCGGCATGGTCGGCTAGCTGGGACAAGAGTGTCGGGGCCTTGTTCATAGAATTCAGATGTGTCGGTTGTTCACCTTGGCAAGCAGACGCGACGGTTGAATTCCGCAGTGACCGTCATTCCGACAGGCTGCTTTTGAAATGCGCCGAATGACTTCGGCCGGCGCCGGTCCAGCGTCTCGTTGCCAGCCGGCATCTAACAGCTGCGCCGGCCGCACAGACAACCGCCGCGAAAGCAAGCATCACAGGCTTGAACATGATGGTTCTCCATCGTGCGGGATGGCGCGCGATCACGGCCATCCGCACCGGTCGTTGATCACTGGGCGATATGGACAAGATCGGCATCGAGCCGCTTGCGTACCATGTTCGGCACCTTTGCCGTCTTGATCGCTTCGAGATTGGCCGGGCTGTCGCCGACCTGGATCAAGGCAACCATGCCCATGCCGGCATGCGGCGTGCATTTCAGGACATAGGCGCCGGCAACATCGAATTTGGCCTGATACTGTTCGTTCGGCTTGGATTTGAATTCGGCGACGCCATCCGGAATGAGGCCCTTGAAGGTCTCGACGTTGTGGCTCTTGTCGGTGGGAATGAAGGTGACGGTGTCGCCGGGGGCGATCTTCAAGAAGCCGGGCTCGAACACCATTGCGCCGTCGGCGCCCTTGTTGAGCATCTGAACCTGGTGGTCGGCGGCCAGCAACGGCGCTGCCGAGGCAATCAAGGCTGCCGCCGCAGCGATCAGACCGAATTTCAAACGCATTTGCAATCTCCTGTTCTGCGAGGCTCGATCAGCCTCATGAACCTGTTTTAGGAGATGCCGAAACCGGCCTCTTTGACGCCCGTCAAATTCCCGGAAAAAGCTGAAGATCAGTTTTTGGCTGTTGCCCGCCACACCAGGAATGGCCTTGCCTTACTCGGCCATACGGCCTTGCGCCAATTGCCGGAGCGTTCCGACGAAGCCGTCAGGCGACGCAGATGACCGGGAGGACGTTCGCCTGGCGAGCGTCAGCAATTCGAGATGGCAGCAGGTCCGAGATCACCTCGCGTCGAGAAGCTCGCGGATCTTCAACCCCAGTTCCTTGGCGGTATAGGGCTTGCGCAGCCACTGTGCGCCGGGAACGATGCCTTTGCCCGCAAGGCCCGGCTCGCTATATCCGGAGGTGAACAAAACCGCGATGTCGGGACGCTGGAGGCGCACCTGTCGTGCGAGTTCGTCGCCCGTCATCCCGCCCGGCATGACGATATCGGTGAACAGCAGCGCGATTTCGGGATTTTCCCGCAGGAGGTCGAGTGCACGGTGGCCGTTTTCGGCTTCACGCACCCTGTAGCCCATTGAGGCGAGCCTGGCGACGGCCACGCGGCGGACGCGGGCATCATCCTCGACGACCAGCACCGTTTCGTCGCCGCGCGGCAGCTGGCTCTCGCCGCTGCCATCATCCGCCGCGGGCTCCCGGGGTTTTACCCCGTTGACCG
The DNA here is from genome assembly GCF_019685435.1 of Rhizobium sp. NLR10b. Taxonomy (NCBI): domain Bacteria; kingdom Pseudomonadati; phylum Pseudomonadota; class Alphaproteobacteria; order Hyphomicrobiales; family Rhizobiaceae; genus Rhizobium; species Rhizobium sp. NLR10b. The sequence goes on from NZ_JABDWV010000028.1 coordinate 20,472, forward strand.
CCGGCAGATATATCCTGACCGTCGTGCCGCGCCCCACCTCGCTGTAAAGCTGGAGATGCCCGCCCGACTGTTTGACGAAACCATAGACCATGCTGAGTCCGAGCCCCGTGCCCGAGCCGACCTCCTTGGTGGTGAAAAACGGCTCGATCGCGCGCTTCCTGACCTCCTCGGTCATGCCCGTGCCGGTGTCCGTCATGGTAATGAGGACAAAGTTGCCGCTGCGCACCTCCGGATACATTTTCGCATAATCGGCATCGAGATGGACGTGCGAAATCGTTGTCGTCAGACTGCCGCCCTTCGGCATGGCGTCCCTTGCGTTCAGGGCAATATTGAGAATGGCGTTCTGAAGCTGTGAACTGTCGACGAGGACGTTGAGGCCCGACCCGTCAATGACGGTCGACAGCCTGATATCTTCGCCGAGCGTTCGTCGCAGCATATCCGAAAAGCCGCTGAGGAGCTGACCGAGATCGGCATGTTTGGGATTCAGCGGCTGCCGTCGGCCGAAAGCCAGCAGCTGGCCGGTCAGGATCGCCCCGTCCTGCGCGGCGGCCTGAGCCTCGTGGAGAATGTCTCGAAGGCTTCCGGAGGGCAGCTTGTCCTCAATCATTTCGAGATTGCCGCTGATGACGGTGAGAAGATTGTTGAAATCGTGCGCGATGCCACCCGTTAATTGGCCGACGGCTTCCATCTTCTGGGCCTGACGGAGATCCTCCTCGATCTTGAATCGGCTCGTCAGATCGCGGACGAAACCCGTGAAAATCCGCTCGCCATTGGCCGTCGCCTCGCCAACGTGCAATTCCATGGGGAATTGCGATCCATCGGCCCGCTGTCCGGTTACGACGCGCCCGTAGCCGATGATGCGCTTCTCGCCGGTTTCGATGTAGTGGTCGATATAGCCGTCGTGGGCGTCGCGGTAGGGATTCGGCATCAGATTGCTGACATTACGGCCGCAAATCTCCTCCGCCGGCATTCCGAACAGTTTTTCGGCAGCCTTGCTGAACGACAGTACCGTTCCCTTGTGGTCAATGACTACCATTGCGTCGGGCACTGTATCGAGGATCGAACTGAGATGTGCCTCACGCGACTTGACCGCCTCCTGAGCCTGCCTCAGGGCGCTGACATCGCTGTTTGTCTGGATGACGGTAAGCTCTCCGTCCGGCAGATTGACCAGCACGCAGCGGGAGGCGACATGGATGTCGTGCCCGCTCTTATGGCGATGAATGATTTCGCCGTGCCAGAAGCCGCGCGATTTCAACTGATCGCGGATGTTTTCCGCCGGTTCGGGAAACTTCGTCGCCAGAAGTTCGTGGACCTTCTCGCTGACGGCCTCCTCTCTTGCCCAGCCATACATGTTCTCGCAGCCGATCGACCAATGCGTGATCGTTCCGTCGAAACGATGAACCATGATATCCGCTCCGTCGAGCACGTGCACCATGGCATCCAGCTCCTGCGGCGATGCGGTTCTCGGTGACACGAGGCGGTGAGGCATGAATGTCGATCCTCCGGCTTGTTCCATCAGTGCAGGTTGACCCTATGACAGGAATCGTCAGTAAAATCATCTGCGTCGCCGGACAACTGTTTCAGGCGGGCGAGATTGACGATCCTCAGGTCGTGCCTGCCCTCGGGAATAACGATGTTGCGTGATGCCAGTTTCGTGATCGTGCGAGACACGGTCTCGATGGTCAGGCCGAGATGATCCGCAATGTCCTGGCGGTTCATCGGAACGCGCACCAACCCTTGGCGCGGCCGCGGGTTGCGGCGCGATGCAAGCTTGACGATGAAACTGCAGAGGCGTTCCTCGGCATTCTTTTTCGACAACAGCACCATCTGTTCATGCGCAGCGGCCGCCTCCTGGCAGAGCAGGGAGATATAGGCCGGGCCGAGGGCGTCGGAACGGGCGACTTCTTCATGAAAGCTCTTGCGCGACATGCGCCGGATCTTGCATTCGGTGACGGCCTCCGCAGTGAAAATGAAATCGTTCTGCAAGGATGCGCCGATGAGATCGCCGGCGAAATGAAAGGCGGTGATCACCCGGCGGCCTTCGCCGATGATGCGATGCAGGCGAACGACGCCTTCTTCCACCTGGAAGAGATGCTTCGCCTGATCGCCCTCCCAGCAAATCGCCTTGCCGGCTGCGACGGGTTCCGCCGCCGAGCTCCGGAAAAGCGACGAAAGCGATTGGCCGGCATTAATGGCTTCGCCCGTTTGCTCGGCATTTTCGAACGCGTGGTTGTTCTGCATCAGCATCGTCGTGTCCCCTCGTGGCAGTGGGTGCAGTAGAAAGCCGCTGCGTCACACGCGAATGAGCGGACGGTGCCAAAGGGTGAAAGAGTGTAACAATGTGTAACAGCGGCGGTCCATCCGCAGCTTGGAGTCTCCTTGTTGATGTAGATCAAGGAGCCGTCGCCGGCTTCGTGACAGTCCTGCCCCGAACTACGAGAAAGCCGGCCGCGGGGCGGTCGTCTTTGCACTGGGGACGACATCATGAATTATACTGTGGAAACAATGATGCTCGCGGTCGCGGCGTTTCTAGCGCTGCTCGGAGCCGCATTCGCGCATGATCATCTCTTTGCGGTCCATATGGGCATACTCAGCTTCTGCCTGGTTGCGGGAACCCTGCTCCTTGTCAGGAGGATCGACTTCGCACCGGCGGACCAACGGCGGAAGGTCGACCTGTCCGGCTATTTCGACGACGTGATCCGCTATGGTCTGATCGCCACCGTATTCTGGGGCGTGGTCGGCTTCCTGGTCGGCGTCATTATCGCGCTGCAACTGGCCTTTCCCGACCTCAATTTCGCGCCCTATCTCAATTTCGGCAGGCTGCGGCCGGTTCACACATCGGCGGTCATCTTCGCTTTCGGCGGCAACGCGCTGATCATGACGTCCTTCTACGTGGTGCAGCGGACCTGTCGCGCACGTCTCTTCGGCGGCAGCCTCGCCTGGTTCGTCTTCTGGGGGTACCAGCTCTTCATCGTCATGGCGGCAACCGGCTACGTGCTCGGCATCACCCAGGCGCGTGAATATGCCGAGCCCGAATGGTATGTCGACCTGTGGCTGACCGTTGTCTGGGTCGCCTATCTCGCCGTCTATCTCGGAACGATCCTGAAGCGTAAAGAACCACATATCTATGTGGCGAACTGGTTCTATCTTGGCTTCATCGTCACCATCGCGATGCTGCACGTGGTCAACAACCTTGCGGTACCGGCCTCGTTCCTCGGGTCCAAGAGCTATTCTCTCTTCTCGGGCGTTCAGGATGCGCTGACGCAGTGGTGGTATGGCCACAACGCCGTCGGCTTTTTCCTTACCGCCGGCTTCCTCGGCATGATGTACTATTTCGTGCCGAAGCAGGCCAACCGGCCGGTCTATTCGTACCGGCTGTCGATCATCCACTTCTGGGCCCTGATCTTCATGTATATCTGGGCCGGCCCCCACCATCTCCATTACACGGCGCTGCCCGACTGGGCCCAGACGCTCGGCATGGTTTTCTCGGTCATGCTCTGGATGCCGTCCTGGGGCGGCATGATCAACGGCCTGATGACCCTTTCGGGCGCCTGGGACAAGATCCGCACCGACCCGATCATCCGCATGATGATCGTCGCCATCGCCTTTTACGGCATGTCGACCTTCGAGGGCCCGATGATGTCGGTCAAAACGGTCAATTCGCTCAGCCACTATACCGAATGGACGATCGGCCATGTGCATTCCGGCGCGCTGGGCTGGGTCGGGATGATCACCTTCGGGGCGATCTATTACCTGACACCGAAATTGTGGGGGCGCGAACGTCTCTACAGCCTGCGGATGGTCAACTGGCACTTCTGGCTCGCGACCCTCGGGATCGTGATCTACGCCGCCGTGCTCTGGGTTGCCGGTATCCAGCAGGGGCTGATGTGGCGCGAATACAATTCCCAGGGCTTTCTCGTCTATTCCTTCGCCGAAACGGTCGCGGCGATGATCCCCTACTACGTGCTGCGCGCGGTCGGCGGAGCGCTTTATCTGGCGGGCGGTCTCGTCATGGCCTGGAACGTGTTCATGACGATCCGCGGCCACCTGCGCGACGAAGCCGCAATCCCGACCACTTTCGTGCCCCAGGCACAGCCTGCCGAATGAGGTGAGACATGGCATCGATATTGGATAAACATAAGATCCTCGAGAAGAACGCGACGCTTCTTCTGGTCGGCTCGCTGCTCGTCGTCAGCATCGGCGGCATCGTTGAAATCGCACCGCTGTTCTATCTGCAGAACACGATCGAGAAAGTGGAAGGCATGCGGCCTTACACGCCGCTGGAGCTCGCCGGGCGCAACGTCTATATCCGTGAAGGCTGCTATCTCTGCCATAGCCAGATGATCAGGCCGTTCCGTGATGAAGTCGAACGTTACGGCCATTATTCGCTGGCCGCGGAATCGATTTACGACCATCCGTTCCAGTGGGGATCCAAACGCACCGGGCCGGACCTGGCCCGTGTCGGCGGACGTTACTCGAACGAATGGCATGTCCAGCATCTCGCAAATCCGCGGGTCGTGGTGCCGGAATCGATCATGCCGAGCTACGCCTTCCTCAAGGAGCGGGAGGTCACCGTCAAGGACGTCGGAATGGACCTCAAGGCCAACGAGGACGTCGGCGTGCCTTACAACGACGACATGCTGGCGAATGCGGAGGCCGACATGAAGGCTCAGGCCGATCCGAATGCGGACACGATGGCCCTCCTCGAACGCTATCCGAAGGCTAAGGTCGGCGATTTCGACGGCGACCCGACCAGGCTGACCGAAATGGACGCGCTGGTCTCCTATCTGCAGATGCTCGGAACGCTGGTCGATTTTTCGACCTATGACGACGCGTCCGGCTACCGTTGAGGTGATCCATGGAAACCTACACTGCAATGAGACACTTCGCCGACAGCTGGGGGCTCCTCGCCATGGCGGCATTCTTCGTCGGCGTGGTCGTATTCACCCTTCGCCCGGGCAGCAAGCAGACGGCGAAAGAAGCCGCCGATATTCCCTTGAAGGACGATTGAGATGTCGGAAAAACATATCGATGAATTCAGCGGTGTCGAAACGACCGGACATGAATGGGACGGCATCCGCGAGCTCAACAATCCCATGCCCCGATGGTGGGTGTGGACCTTCTACGCCACCATACTTTGGGCGGTTGGCTATGCGATTGCATACCCCGCTATCCCGATGATCACTTCCGCCACTAAAGGCTATTTCGGCTACTCAACCCGCGCGGAGCTGCAGCAGGATCTAAATCAGGCCAAGGCGTCTCAGACGCAGTTTCACGACCTGATTGCTGCAAAGACGGTTCAGGAGATCGACGCCGATCCTGCCCTCCGTGAATTCGCAATTGCCGGCGGTGCGTCCTCATTCAAAGTCAATTGCGCGCCCTGTCATGGCTCGGGGGCGAGCGGCGGCCCCGGCTTTCCCAACCTGAACGATGACGACTGGCTGTGGGGCGGCGACTTGGGCGCCATCCAGACGACGATCGCCCACGGGATCCGATTCGATTCGGATGCCGAAACGCACGCCTCCGAGATGCCGGCCTTTGCCGTTGTGCTGGAGCCTGTCCAGATGCGACAGGTCGCCGCCTACGTCTGGGGGCTGACCAACGCGCCCTCGAATCCCACAGTCGCGGAAGCCGGAAAAAAGGTCTTTCTCGATAACTGCGCCGCATGTCACGGCGAGGATGCCAGAGGAAAGGCGGAAATGGGTGCCCCGGATCTTGCCGACGCGATTTGGCTGAAGGCACGCGGCGAGGATGCCATCGTCCGCCAGGTCGCCTTTCCCAAACATGGCGTCATGCCTGCCTGGGCAGCACGCTTGGGCGACACGACAGTCAAGGAGCTCACCATTTTCGTCCATTCGCTTGGCGGCGGAACCTAGAGCAACCCAAGCAAAAGTGCGCGGCGGTTTTGCGCCCGCAATGGCGAGAAAACAAAGAGATAGAGCATTTCCGTGATTCAAGGAAAACGGAAATGCTCCAAGGAGAAACGATGACAGTCCACGATCACAATCCCATCCTCGGTCTCTATGGCACGCCGCGCGCCATCATCCGCTCTCGCGTTTCGGAACGCGCCAAGGCGGTGGCGCCGTCGGCCGAACAGGAGGATCCGGCAAAGATCGGAAATTCGATCGTAAGCTTGATCTGCCTCAAGGATCACAAGCAGACGAGCCGATAATTTCAGCTCCTGTCGAGGACGTCTCAGCGGTGTTTCTCCCCCGCTGTCCTCCGGCCACGCCCTTACCCCGGGGCGTGGCCTTTTCATTCCGAAAGGTCATTTCTTGATCTGCATCAAGGAACGGATGCGCCGCGGGTGGGACAAGGGCAGGCAAACACTGGACAGGTCTCCATGAATCTCTACACCGCCCCAGATCCGAATGACATTGAGCGCGTCAGTGTCGAGCCGGTCAACGCCCGGCGCAACCGACAGCCTCTCTATGCGCCGCGCAAGAAGATCTTCCCAAAGCGCGCCGAGGGTCGATTCCGCCGGTTCAAATGGATGGTGATGCTGATCACGCTCGGCATTTATTACCTGGCGCCGTGGATCCGCTGGGATCGCGGTCCCTACGCGCCCGATCAGGCAATTCTCGTCGACCTCTCCTCCCGGCGCTTCTTCTTTTTCTTCATCGAAATCTGGCCCCAGGAATTCTACTATGTCGCGGGCCTGCTCGTCATGGCGGGCTTTGGCCTCTTTCTCGTCACCGCCGCGGTCGGCCGCGCCTGGTGCGGCTACGCCTGTCCGCAGACAGTCTGGGTAGACCTGTTTCTCGTCGTCGAACGCGCCATGGAAGGGGACCGGAACGCGCGAATGAAGCTCGACGCCGGCCCCTTCACTTTCGACAAGCTCAGCAAGCGGTTGAGCAAGCATGCGATCTGGCTTTTGATCGGAGCCGCCACCGGCGGGGCGTGGATCTTCTATTTTGCCGACGCGCCGAGCCTGGCGGCTTCGCTGTTTGGTGGCGGCGCTCCTGCGGCCGCCTATGCAACGATCGCCATCCTGACAGCCACGACCTATGTGCTTGGGGGGCTGATGCGCGAACAGGTGTGCACCTACATGTGTCCGTGGCCGCGCATTCAGGGCGCGATGCTGGACGAGAATTCGCTTGTCGTCACCTACAATGACTGGCGAGGCGAGCAGCGGTCGCGCCACGCCAAGAAAACCCAGGCCAAGGGCCTGCCGGTCGGCGATTGCGTGGATTGCAATGCCTGCGTCGCGGTCTGTCCGATGGGCATCGACATACGTGACGGTCAGCAGATGGAATGCATCACATGCGCGCTCTGCATCGATGCCTGCGACGGCGTCATGGACAAGCTGGGAAAACCTCGCGGGCTGATCGCCTATGCGACGCTCAGCGAATATTCGAGCAACATGTCGCTTGCGACGGACGGAGGACGGACCGCCATCCAGCCCTCCAATGTCCGAAACGCCGATGGAAGCTTCATCTCGGCGGTCCGGCATTTCGACTGGCGGATCATCTTTCGTCCGAGGATCGTTTTCTACGCCGTCGTCTGGGCATCGATCGGCATCGCCATGGTCATCCATCTTGCCTTCCGCGAACGACTCGAACTCAACGTCGTCCATGATCGCAACCCCCAATATGTCCTGGAAAGCGACGGCTCCATCCGCAACGGCTACACACTTCGCGTCCTCAACATGGTGCCGACGCCGCGGGATGTGACCATCACCCTCATCGGGCTCGAGGGCGGCGTGATGCGCATTCCCGAGTTCGGCAGGCAGGATGGCCGCAGCTTCACGGTCCGTGCCGAACCGGACGCGGCCACGACGCTGAAGGTCTTCGTGACGCGCAAGCCCGACGGGGCCGAGATCAATGAATTCCTATTCGTTATCGAAGATTCGGACCATTCCGACCGGGCGACCTATCGCGCGGCGTTCAACGCACCGGGAGAGGTGAAATGAAGGCGTCCACTCGAGGTTTTACCGGCTTGCACATGCTGCTCGCCACCTCGGCATTCTTCGCCGTCGTGATTGCCGTCAACGTCACCATGGCCTTCTATGCCTCATCCAGCTGGAGCGGCCTGGTCGTTGAAAACACCTATGTGGCCAGTCAGGAATTCAACGGCAAGGCGGCAGCGATGAAGGCGATGGCCGCCTCCGGCGTCGAGGGCGCTCTCTCCGTCAAGGGCCGCGCGATCCGCTACGACATCCACGATGGCAGGGGCGCGCCTGCGATCATCGACGATGTCACGCTGAACTTCAAAAGACCGGTCGGTGATCACGAGGACTTCCACCTGACGCTCCGGAGGACCGGCGATGGCCGGTTCGAAGCCGACCACGAGGTGACCGGCGGCGACTGGATCGTCGAGGCCATATCGAGAAGGAACGGCGTGGTCGTCATGCACGAGGCGAAGCGCATCGATACGGCGGAGTTTGGCCAATGACCTGCTGCACCATGGATACGGAAAGCGTACTCGCCCTCAGCGCGACATCGGCCAGCGCCGACGAAGTCCGGCTGGCGAGCCACCCGCTCGGGGCCGGATTGCATCAGCTCGACCTCAGTGTCCCCGACGTCCACTGCGGCGGCTGCATAGTCACGATCGAAAAAGCGCTGTCGGCGCTTCCCTTCGTCAGGAAGGCCCGGGTCAATCTCACTGCCCGCCGGGTTAGCTGCATCTATCAGGAAGAATTCGAAAGGCAGGCGACCGATCCCTCCGAAATCCTCGCAGCCATCAATGTGGTTGGATACCGCGCGCATCTCTTCACAGCCGCGGCGCCTGAAAACGACCGAATCAGGAACCAGTTGCTGCTGGCGATCGGGGTTTCTGGTTTTGCAGCTGCCAATATCATGCTGCTCTCGGTGTCGGTCTGGTCTGGCGCCGACGCGGCGACCCGGGACATGTTTCACTGGATCTCGGCGATGATCGCGGCCCCCGCACTGGTCTATGCGGGGCGCTTCTTCTTCAAATCGGCCTGGAACGCCTTGAAACGCGGGCGCACCAACATGGACGTTCCGATCTCGCTCGCGGTGACGCTCTCCTATGCCGTCTCCCTGTGGGAGACCGTGCATCACGGCGAACACGCATGGTTCGACGCTTCGGTTTCGCTGCTGTTCTTCCTGCTGATCGGCAGAACCCTCGATCACGTAATGCGCGAAAAGGCACGCGCGGCGATCAACGGTCTGGCAAGACTGGCCCCGCGCGGGGCGCTGCTGATGATGCCGGACGGATCGCGCCGCTACGTTCCGGTGGAAGAGATCGCGGTGGGTGACGACATCGCGATCGCGGCGGGCGAGCGCATCCCCGTCGACGGCATGATCGTCAACGGCGAGAGCGACGTGGACCTCTCCATCGTCACCGGTGAAAGCAGTCCGGTCGCCGTCGCCAAAGGCAGCGCGGTGAATTCGGGTGCGATGAACTTGACCGGCTCCCTCATCCTGAGGGCGACGAAAGTGGCGAGGGATTCCCTTCTATCGGAAATCATCAGCCTCATGGAAGCCGCCGAAGGCGGCAGGGCTCGCTATCGCCGGATCGCCGATCGGGCCGCAGCGCTCTATTCCCCGGCCGTGCACCTGTTGGCGCTGGTCTCCTTTCTCGCCTGGGGATTTTTCGGCGGCGACTGGAAACAGGCGATGCTGGTCGCGGTCGCGGTGCTGATCATTACATGCCCGTGCGCGCTCGGCCTTGCCGTTCCCGTGGTTCAGGTGGTCGCGGCGGGTGAGCTTTTTCGCAAGGGCATCATGGTCAAGGACGGTTCGGCGCTCGAAAGACTGGCCGAGGCGGATATCGTCGCCTTCGACAAGACCGGCACGCTGACGATGGGGCGGCCCCGCCTCGTCGGGGTCGAGGCGACCGACGCGAGCAATACCGCCATCGCCTGCGCATTATCCGCGCATTCACGGCATCCTCTTTCCCAGGCGCTGCTGCGGGACATGGAGCAGGCTTCTTCCTTCTCCTTCGACAGGGTCACGGAAATACCCGCTGGGGGGCTGGAGGCCAGCAATGGAACGGATGTCTATCGGCTGGGCAATCGGGCCTTTGCCTGCGAAACCGGCCCTACGACCGGCGCGGCCGACAGGCCGTTTTCGGAAGTGGTCCTGTCGAAGAACGGTGCCGAACTGGCATATTTCCTCTTTGACGACACGCTTCGCCCCGGCGCTGCCGAGGCTGTCCGCGATATCACTGCCGCCGGCCTTGAAACGCTGATGGTATCAGGCGACCGGCAAACCGTCGTCGACAACACGGCGCGGGCTCTCGGTATTCGAAGGGCTCTGAGCGCGGTGGCGCCGAAGCAGAAGGTCGAGGAATGCCAGAGGCTGAGCGGCGAGGGCCATCGCGTGCTCATGGTCGGCGACGGGATCAACGACGCGCCGGCACTTGCCGCCGCGCATGTCTCGATGGCGCCCGCCACCGCATCCGACATCGGCAGGCAGGCCGCCGACCTCGTCTTTTTCAACGAACGGCTCGATGCCGTTCCGGAAGCGATCGCCGTCGCGCGACGATCCGCCAGCCTGATCCGGCAGAACTTTGTTCTGGCCATCGGCTACAACCTGCTGGCGGTCCCGATCGCGATCGCCGGACTGGCGACGCCGCTGATCGCAGCGGTGGCCATGTCGACATCATCGATCATCGTCGTAACCAATGCGCTGCGGTTGAATACCTTCGGCAAACACTCCCCCATGCCGACCGAAGCGCGAGCCGGCGGGGAGGTCAAAACCGCATGAACATGCTGATCTATCTGATCCCGATCGCGCTGCTGATGGGGGGAATGGGCCTCCTGGCATTCCTCTGGTCGCTGAAGAGCGGCCAGTATGACGACCTTGAAGGAGCCGCTTGGCGAATTCTCATCGAGGACGAAACCGACCGCAACAAATCTTGAGCCGCATATGACCAAGACGAGAGGAAGATCGATGCTTGCGAAAAATCCCATACTTTTGCGGTCTGACCTGTTCGACGGCCTCCACGAGTCGACGATAGAGGAGCTCGCCGCTACAGCTCAGTTTCAAACATTCGCTGCGGATGAGCGGATCATCGCAGAAGGCCAGCCAGCGTTGTTCGTCTATTGCGTGATGAGCGGATTCGTCCGACTTTCCAAATCCGAGTCCGCCGGGCGCGAGGCGGATATCTGCGTCTGCGAGCCCGGCGACACCTTCGGCGAATATCTTCTGTCGGGCGGCGGCACCTACGCCTACAGCGCGTGGTCCGCCGACGGAGCGGAGGTGGCCCTGTTCGAACTTGCGGACTTGCGGGCGCTCGCCGAGCGGTACCCCACCATTCATCGCAACGTCATGCGAATCATGACCCGACATCTGCTCGGCGCGATGGATTGCATAGCAGGAGACCGGCTGCACACGGCCGCGCAACGTGTCGCGAACTACCTCGTGAGCCGTTGCCCGGCCTCGGCGTCGCAGGCCACATTTCGCCTGCCTTACCGGAAGAGGATCCTGGCCGGCAAACTGGGGCTTGCGCCCGAAGCCCTTTCGCGCGCATTCGCGGCGCTCGTTCCTGCAGGTGTCGAAGTCAGAGGCAAGATTGTCCTGGTCGACAGTGTCGACCAGTTGCGGAAGGCGTGCTGACATCGGGAAGCCGGAAAAGAGCGCCGCAATTTGACCGGCGTCAATGTGGCGATCGCCCGCTCCACTAAGGTCGGGGCGAAAGGCACCTCGACGTCATGCTTATCTGGATTGTTTTCGCGGTCATCGCGACTGCCGTCATTGCTTCCCTTCTTCATCCGTTTGCTTCGGGCCTTGCCCGGATCGACAGTGGTGCGGCTGATGCATGCCGGGTCTATCGGGACCAGCTTGTCGACCTCGACAGGGACATGGAGACGAGCCAACTCCCTCGCAACGAGTACGAATATGCCCGTGCCGAAATCGCGCGGCGGCTTTTCAAGGCAACCGAACAACAGTGTGAAGAGCGCCGGAGACCGCCGCATGCCCATCGATGGCCGAAGCTGGCCATCAGCTTATTTCTGCCGCTCGCGAGCATCGGCCTTTATGCCCGGCTGGGTTCGCCCGACATGCCGTCGCAGCCGCTGCAGGCGCGGCTGGAAGATCCCGGCCACAATATCGCAATGCTCATTTCCAAGACGGAACGCCATCTCGCAAGCCAGCCCGATGACGGGCGGGGATGGAACGTCATCGCTCCGGTCTACCTCAGGACCGGCCGGATCGCCGAGGCAAAGTCGGCTTATCGGAATGCGCTGCGGATCCTCGGACCCGACGTCGATCGCCTGGGCGGCCTCGCCGAGGCCCTGATGATCGAAGCGCAAGGTTCGGTGACCGCGGACACGCTTGACATCCTGCGGCAGATACTCCGGCTCGAACCGAAAAACCCGCGCGCGCTGTTCTACATCGCCGTCGGCATGGAGCAGGCGGGACGGACCACCGAGGCGCTGGCAGATTTCGAAGCGCTGGCGAAATTGTCGCCTGCCGGCGCGGCGTGGCTGCCGCTCGTCAACCAACATATTTCCGCCAATGGCGGCGTTCCGCTGGCCGCTTCGAGGCAGAAGCCTCACATGACAGCTGCAGGAGATTCGCGATGACGCGCAAGCAGAAGCGCCTTGCGGTGATCGCGGGCGGGATGAGTTTCATCCTTGCGGCGGTGCTTTTGGTGATGTTCGCCTTCAGCCAGTCGGTGGCCTATTTCTACATGCCGGCCGATCTGGCCAAGACGCCGGTGGCGCCGGAGACCCGCATCCGGCTGGGCGGCCTGGTCGGAGCGGGCAGCGTCGTGCGCGGCGCCGGTTCGA
>NZ_JABDWV010000029.1:0-28514 GCF_019685435.1 Rhizobium sp. NLR10b
CGGCAACCGGGACGTCCTTCCAGGCAAAACCTTCCTTCGATAGATCCTGCTTCAGGACGTTCAAAGCCGCTGCCTCGCCCCCCGACGTCCACCAGTGCAGCATCTGCACTTCCTTCACGTCGGCAGCATGGGCCACACCCAAACCAGCAACCATCACGACAGCAATCGCCGCCGAGCTCATGAACTTGCGCATGAATTTCCTCCCGTTTGAAATTGGCGGCAGGACCCTCCCCGCCACCAGATGCGTCCCGCCATTGCAGCAGTCGGCATGAAGCCGCGCTCCTCCGCGCGGTTAACAATTTAAAACGTTATAAGCTCTTGGTCGTCAAGCCCTTTCTCGACTCCCGAGAAAAATATGGCTATTGCCATAACCTGTTGAATTACATTCAAATAGTCCAAAAGGATAATGAGGTGTTAAAATTTAAATCGTTTTCATTGCCGGATTGCGCACCTGAGTCATCGTGTTATTGTATCGGCAATTCCAGCATGGAAAGCCCAGAGTGACCGAACCGTCCCGGCCGCATCGCGGCGAAAATCTCGATCTCGCCCGCAAGCGCGGCAAGCCGACCTTGCGGACGATCGCCACCATCGCCGGTCTGGCGGTGACGACGGTGTCACGAGCACTTTCCGATGCGCCGCAGATTTCGCTCGAGACCCGCCAACGCGTGCACCGCATCGCCCGCGAGATCGGTTATCTTCCGGATCGGGCGGCGCAGCGTCTCAAGACGGGCCGCACCAATGTCGTCGCCATCCTGCTCGATCCCCACGAGGAGGTGGTCGGTTTCACCACCTCGATCATGTACGGCATCGCCAAGGCGCTGAAAGAAACACCCTACCATCTTGTCGTCGCCCCGAACTTCTTGTCGACGACCAACGCCGAAGCCGCCGAATACATCATCCGCAACCACCTTGCCGACGGGCTGATCTTCACGCGGACCGAGCCGCTCGATGCCCGCGTCCGCCTGCTGCTCGAAGCCGGCTTTCCCTTCATCTGTCACGGCCGCACCGAATTTTCGACACCGCATCCCTATGTCGACTACGACAATTTCACCTTTGCCTATGAAGCGACGCGCCGGCTGATCGCCAAGGGCCGCACCAAGGTGGCGGTGATCCTGCCGCCGAAACGGCTGACCTTCTGCCAACATATCCTGCACGGCTTCATGACGGCGGTGCGCCAGGCGGGCGTCGCCTATGATATCCCCGAGACAGTCGATCTCGACACGCCGGCGGATGTGCTTCGCGACTTCATCCGCAACCGCGCCGCCGCCCCGGGGGCTTCCGATGGCTTCGTCTGTCCCGGCGAAGTTTCGGCGCTTGCGGTCATCAGCGGCATGAACGATGCCGGCCGCACACTCGCCGGCGACTACGACATCGTCGCCAAGGAGACATCCCGCCTTCTCACCCAGTTGCACCCGAAGGTCGACACGATCCACGAGGATTTGACGGCGGCAGGAGATGATCTCGGCCGCATGCTGCTGCAGCGCATCAATAATCCCGACGCCGAGGATTTGCACCTCCTGCTGCCGCCGCAGATCAACTTTCCGATCGAAGGGCGGTCATATTAAAACTGTTTTCATGGCGCGTGATTTGACTTAGAAGCACCACGTAATCCGGTCGCAGCCCACCCGGTCAAAACAAGGGATCCAAAATATGAAAACCATCGTTGTCTGCTCCGGCGGACTCGACTCTGTTTCGCTTGCCCACAGAATGGCGGCGGAAGAACAGCTTATCGGCCTCGTCTCCTTCGACTATGGCCAGCGGCATCGCAAGGAACTCGACTTCGCCGCCAAATGCGCGGCGCGGCTTGCCGTTCCCCATCATATCATCGACATCGCCGCCCTCGGCGGCCATCTCAGCGGATCGGCCCTGACCGACAATGTCGATGTTCCGGACGGCCACTACGCCGAGGAAACCATGAAGGCCACCGTGGTGCCGAACCGCAACGCCATCATGCTGGCGATCGCCTTCGGCTTGGCGGCCGCACAGAAAGCGGATGCCGTTGCCGTCGCCGTGCATGGCGGCGACCACTTCATCTACCCAGACTGCCGTCCGGGCTTCATCGATGCTTTCCAGCGCATGCAGAACGAGGCGCTCGACGGTTATGCCAGCGTCAAGCTGCTCGCACCCTATGTCGAGGCTTCCAAAGCGGCGATCGTGGCCGATGGCGCAAAACATGGCACGCCCTTCGCGGAAACCTGGTCCTGCTACAAGGGCGGCAATTTCCATTGCGGGCGTTGCGGAACCTGCGTCGAACGCCGCGAAGCCTTCCATCTTGCCGGTGTCGCCGATCCCACGGAATATGAGGACAGCGACTTTTGGAAAGCGGCGGTGTCGCAATATGCCACGACGGAGGTGCGTTGATGTACCGCATCACCAAGGAATTTCATCTCTGCGCCTCGCATCAGCTGGACCATCTGCCGGGCGATCATCAATGCGCCCGGCTTCACGGCCACAACTATATCGTGGTCGTCGAGCTCTCTGCCGAAACCCTCAATGACGACGGCTTCGTTCGCGACTATCACGACCTCTCACCGCTCAAGCGCTATATCGACGAGGCTCTCGATCATCGCCATCTGAATGACGTGTTCGGTCATTCGAAAGTCACCTCCGAGTTCCTGGCCAGGCATTTCTACGACTGGTGCAAGCAGCGCTTCCCCGAAACTTCGTCCGTCCGTGTCAGCGAGACGCCCAAGACCTGGGCGGAGTACAGACCATGAGCGCGGAGACCATCCGCATCAGCGAGATCTTCGGCCCGACCATACAGGGCGAAGGCGCATTGATCGGGCTGCCGACGGTGTTCGTCAGGACGGGCGGCTGTGATTATCGCTGCTCCTGGTGCGATAGCCTTCACGCGGTCGACAGCGCGTTCCGAGATCAATGGATGCCGATGTCCGTCGAGGCGATCTGGCAGGAGGTCACCAGACTTTCCGGAAGCAGACCATTGACGGTTTCCCTTTCCGGGGGCAATCCCGCTATCCAGCCCCTGGGGGCGCTGATCGAACTCGGTCATTCCCAGGGATATCGCTTCGCGCTGGAAACGCAGGGAAGTGTGGCGCGGAACTGGTTTCGCGATCTCGATGTTCTGGTGTTGAGCCCCAAGCCGCCGTCGAGCGGGATGCAAACCGATTGGGGTGATATCGACGACTGTCTACGGCTGTCCGCCGGCGGGCCGGAGATCGCGCTGAAAGTCGTCATCTTTGATGATGTCGACTACGCATTCGCGCGAGAGGTGGGCCAGCGCTACCCTTGTATTCCCCTGTACCTTCAGCCGGGCAACCATACACCGCCGCCGCCCGAAGACGACGACGCGCGCATCGATATCGACGGCGTGATGGATCGCATGCATTGGCTTGTCGAGAAGGTGACGGTCGACCGATGGTTTGCGCCGCGCGTCCTGCCGCAGTTGCACGTGCTGCTTTGGGGAAACAAGCGAGGCGTCTGAGCCCGCCTAAAGGGTGTCGCGCTCTTTCGATTCGCTCCACGCTTTAGGGTCCTTGTTCTTACGCAATTCGGCTTCGCAAAATCGCTGCGCACTTTTGCGCGACATGCTCTAGCGTGCCGGAAAAGCGAAGACATCGACAGGCTCTCCGAGCCCGCGCAGCGGGAAGGTGCCGAGACTGTCCATGTCTTTCGCGCAACCCGCCATTTCGACGAAGGCGCGCGACAAGAGCACCGGACGCCTGACCTCCTTGGTCAGGCTTTCCAGCCGCGAGGCGACATTGACCGCCGGGCCGATGACGGTGAAATCCAGCCGTCGGCGCGACCCGATATTGCCGTACATGACGTCACCGACATGCACACCGACGCCGTAACGCAGCGGTTCGCGTCCCGTGCGGCGGTGCTCCTCGTTCAGCTCGGCCATTGACGCCTGCCCCTCGCGGATCGCCTGCAGCAGATCGAGACAGGCCGTTTCCTTGGCCAACGGGAAGATCGCCAGCAGCCCGTCTCCCATGAATTTCAGGATTTCCCCGCCATGCCGTTCGATCGGGTCCGACATGGCGTCGAAATAGTCGTTCAGCAGATGGATCACGTCGTCGCGCGGCCAGAGATCCGAGATCGCCGTGAAGTCGCGCAGATCGCAGATCATGATGGCCGCGCCGACGGTCGCGCCGCTGCCGCGGGTCGTGACACCCGACAGGATATGCTCGCTCGCATGCGGCCCCACATAGGTCTGCAGCAGCGTCCGCGCCATGATGTTCTTCAGCCTGATCTCGCTGACGAGCGTTAGCGCCGGCAGGAGATCGCGCAGGAAATCGGTATGCTCGCTCGTAAAACCGCCAGGCCGAGACGTAGAAAATGTCGCGACGTGGCGTTTGCCGAAAGTGTGCTCGATCGGCCAGGCGATGTACTCCGTAAGGCCGTCGTTACGCATCTCCTGAAAGAACGGATCCTCGTCGGCGTCGGCCTTGCCTTCCAGCTGCCTGCGCACCTCCTCTGCCCCCTGATGGATCGCGTTGACGGGGCTCTTCAGGAACTCCGGCGTGTTTTCGACACCATAGGCGAATGTGTTGATCTTCGCCTCCGCCATGCCCTCCTTCCAGAGGATGCGGGCGCCTATCCATTGTGGATGGTTCGTCCTGAAATGCAGCGTCGCGCGCGCCACAGGCACTCCGGCCGCCAACAGCTTCTCGCACATTGCCACCAGGATGTTGTCGATAAAGCGCTCGCCGCGCGTCTCGTTCACCAGCCAGTCGAGGATCCGCCTCCTGCGGATCGGCCAGGTGCCTTCGTCCGTTTCAACAACAGCCCCGGCATTGTTCAAAAAAGAGGACATCGAAACCCCACTACGCCGCATCACCGACGAATACCGAATTCAGTTTCCGTGAATGTGGTCGATGGCGAAGCAAAAGATAAGGGGAGACTGCAATTAAGTCTCAGAAATCCCAGTCTTCATCTTCGGTAGCCACTGCCTTGCCGATGACATAGGAGGACCTGGAGCCGGAGAAGAAGTCGTGGTTCTCGTCGGCATTCGGCGACAGCGCCGACAGGATCGCCGGATTGACCTTGCAGGCCTCAGTCGGGAACAGCGCCTCGTAGCCGAGGTTCATCAACGCCTTGTTGGCGTTGTAATGCAGGAACTTCTTGACGTCTTCGCTGAGCCCGACGCCGTCATAGAGCGCCTCGGTATATCTCGCCTCGTTGTCGTAGAGTTCGAGCAAGAGGTCGAAAGCGAAATCCTTGATCTCCTGCCGGCGCTCTTCGGACAACAGCTCCAGTCCGCGCTGAAACTTGTAGCCGATATAATAGCCGTGCACCGCCTCGTCCCGAATGATCAGCCGGATCATATCGGCCGTATTGGTGAGCTTTGCCCGGCTCGACCAGTACATCGGCAGATAGAAGCCGGAATAGAACAGGAAGCTCTCGAGGAAGACGCTCGCGACCTTCTTCTTCAAGGGATCGCCAGAGGCATATTGCTCCATGATCAGCGCCGATTTCCGCTGCAGGAATTCATTCTCTTCCGACCAGCGATAGGCATCGTCGACATCTGGCGTCAGGCAGAGCGTCGAGAAGATCGAGGAATAGGAGCGTGCATGCACCGCCTCCATGAAGGAGATATTGGAGAGCACTGCCTCCTCGTGCGGTGTTGCCGCGTCCTCCATCAGCTTGACGGCGCCGACGCCGTTCTGGATCGTGTCGAGCAGCGTCAATCCGGTGAAGACCCGGATCGTGAGCTGCTGCTCGGCCGCAGTCAGGGTTGCCCAGGAGGGGATATCGTTCGACAGCGGCACCTTCTCCGGCAGCCAGAAATTGCCGGTGAGGCGATTCCAGACTTCGAGATCCTTGTCGTCCTCGATGCGGTTCCAGTTGATGGCGCGGACGCGGCTGATCGGCTTTACGGCTATGTTCATGATGATGATGTCTTTCCAATAGATTGTTGGCGTTCGCAGCCGCCTCACCCTACCCTCTCTCCGAGGGGAAAGGGGATGTCGCGCCTGCCGCAGATGTCTTCTCCCCATCGGGGGAGAAAGTAACGGCAGGCGGATGAGGGGCCACTCGCGCAAAGGCTCGCGGCCGAAATCAAATCACAGCGTACAAGACACACACCCCTGCACCTCGGTGCCCGACAGCGCCATCTGGCGAAGGCGGATGTAGTAGATTGTCTTGATGCCCTTCTTCCAGGCGTAAATCTGCGCCTTGTTGATATCGCGCGTCGTCGCCGTGTCGCGGAAGAACAGGGTCAGCGACAGGCCCTGATCGACGTGCTGGGTCGCCGCCGCGTAGGTATCGATGATCTTCTCCGGCCCGATCTCATAGGCGTCCTGGTAAAAGTCGAGATTGTCGCTGGTCATGAACGGCGCCGGATAATAGACGCGGCCGATCTTGCCTTCCTTGCGGATCTCGATCTTCGAGACGATCGGATGGATCGAGGAGGTCGAGTGGTTGATATAGGAGATCGATCCCGTCGGCGGCACCGCCTGCAGGTTCTGGTTATAGAGGCCGGAGGCCATCACCGCCTTCTTCAGCGCAAGCCAGTCTTCCCTCGTCGGAACGGGGATGCCTGATTTGTCGAACAGCGCCTGCACCTTTCCGGTCGCCGGCTTCCATTCCTGCTCCGTATATTTGTTGAAATATTCGCCCGAGGCATATTTCGAATTCTCGAAGCCCTTGAAGCTGGTGCCGCGTTCGACCGCAAGCAGGTTCGAGGCGCGGATCGCGTGGTAGGTCACCGTATAGAAATAGATGTTGGTGAAATCGACGCCTTCCTCGGAGCCGTAAAAGATGCGTTCGCGGGCGAGATAGCCGTGCAGGTTCATCTGGCCGAGGCCAATCGCATGGCTCTCGTCATTGCCTTTCTCGATCGAGGGAACCGAGGCGATATGGCTCATGTCCGACACCGCCGTCAGCGCCCGGATCGAGGTCTCGATCGTCTTACCGAAATCGGCCGAATCCATCGCCGCTGCAATGTTCAGCGAGCCGAGATTGCAGGAAATGTCCTTGCCGAGATCCTTATAGGAGAGGTCGCCATTATATTCGCTCGCCTCACTCACCTGCAGGATCTCCGAGCAGAGATTGCTCATGGAGATGCGGCCGGCGATCGGGTTCGCCCGGTTCACCGTGTCCTCGAACATGATGTAGGGGTAACCGCTCTCGAACTGGATTTCGGCGATCACCTGGAAGAATTCCCGCGCCTTGATCTTCTTCTTCGAGATACGGGCGTCCGCCACCATCTCCCGGTACTTTTCCGTCACCGAGATCTCGGTGAAGGGTACGCCGTAGGCCCGCTCCACGTCATAGGGCGAGAACAGGTACATGTCCTCATTGTTCCTGGCGAGCTCGAAGGTGATATCAGGCACGACGACGCCGAGCGACAGCGTCTTGATGCGGATCTTCTCATCGGCATTTTCGCGCTTGGTGTCGAGGAAACGCATGATGTCGGGATGATGCGCGTTGAGATAGACCGCGCCCGCGCCTTGGCGCGCGCCGAGCTGGTTGGCGTAGGAGAAGCTATCTTCCAAGAGCTTCATCACCGGGATGATGCCGGAGGACTGGTTCTCGATCTGCTTGATCGGCGCGCCGGCCTCGCGGATATTCGTCAGCGACAGCGCCACGCCGCCGCCGCGCTTCGATAGCTGCAGTGCCGAATTGATCGACCGGCCGATCGATTCCATATTGTCCTCGACCCGCAGCAGGAAGCAGGAAACGAGTTCGCCGCGCTGCTTCTTGCCGGCATTCAAGAAAGTCGGCGTCGCCGGCTGGAAACGCCCGGAAATGATCTCGTCGACCATGTCACGGGCAAGCGCCTCATCGCCCCGCGCCAAGGTCAGCGCCACCATGCAGATGCGGTCCTCATAGCGCTCGAGATAGCGCTTTCCGTCGAAGGTCTTCAGCGTATAGCTGGTGTAATATTTGAAAGCGCCGAGGAAGGTCGGGAAGCGGAATTTCCGCGCATAGGCCTGATCGAACAGGCCGCGGACGAAATTGAAGGAATACTGGTCGAGAACCTCCCGCTCGTAATAGCCCTCGGTCACGAGGTAATCGAGCTTTTCCCGGAGATTGTGAAAGAACACGGTGTTCTGGTTCACATGCTGCAGGAAATACTGCTTGGCCGCCATGCGGTCCTTGTCGAGCTGGATCCTGCCCTCATCGTCATAGAGGTTCAGCATCGCGTTCAGTGCGTGATAGTCGAGTGTTTCGGCCGCTTTAAGTGGTTTTGCGCCTGTATCCCGCGTCAGATTTGTTCCCGTGTCCAAAATCGTCCCATCCCGTCTTTGACATTGGCGACATCCTCGGCTGTTCCCAGGAGCTCGAACCGGTAGAGGTACGGCACCTGGCACTTCTTCGAGATGACGTCGCCGGCAAGCCCGTAGGTCTCGCCAAAATTGCTGTTGCCCGCGGCAATCACGCCGCGGATGTTGGAGCGGTTTTCCGCCTCTTTGAGGAAACGGATCACCTGCTTGGGCACGGCGCCCTTGACGATCCCTGGGCCGCCGTCCCCACAATAGGTGGGCGAGATCAGCACATAGGGTTCGCGAATGTGGATGTCTTCAGCGCCGACGGGAATGCGCGTCGCGCGCAATCCCAACTTCTCGACGAAACGATGGGTGTTCCCGGATCGGCTGGAATAATAGACGATCAGCCCCACCGCTTTTCTCCGGTCAGGAGAGCGCGCTGATCATGTCGGGGCGGAAGCCCGCCCAATGCTGCTCGCCGGCAACGACGACCGGAACCTGCATGTAGCCCATGCCAAGCACGCGATCGAGCGCTTCGGCATCCTCGGAAATATCGACGATCTCATAATCGACGCCCAGGCGATCGAGGGCGCGGTAAGTGGCCGTGCATTGGACACAGGCCGGCTTGCTGTAAACGGTAACGCTCATCATCTTCCTCGTGATGTCAGTGAATGCAGGACACAGGACTGGGATCGGGCGCCGTGCGACGTCCGGGGCAACGCTTGATAATGATCTGGCAAAGTTGGCGCTTTAAACGCCCGACATCATCCCTCGCAGGATGTGCACGGGCGGCGGCTTTGATGTTCTCGACATGACTTCAAACCCCCGAAATGCTCATGCGGACGTTCGGGGCAGCGCAACAGACACGGATCATTCCGCTTCATGCACGCGACCTTCCGGACACCCCGCCCGTGGACGTTTCGTTCGAGGCAGGTCTCCTGGCTCACGGGTCGAAGCACCCTGCCCCAGCCTTCCCGGAGCATCATGCTCCAGTGACCTGAAATCGGACAGTTGCTCGCCGCTTACAGTTGCGGGGGCAGCTCCGGCATTGTCGCACCATGATGGCGCAGCGCACCGTATTCCCGTCTTAGCCCGCGATCCTCACGAATCGAAGGAACCTTGAACACTAGATATAGTACGCGAATCGTAATTCACGTCAACGGATGGTTTGTGCATTGCGTTACGGCAGGTTTGAAATCGCTGCATTCCTGTGAAAAACATGGACAACGAAAGCTTAACGAAAACAGGCTTGGAGATGACCGTGGTGGGGCTGGCCTATAGCCAGCTGCCAGGCTGCGGATAGACGACGCAAAACCCGCGACGTCATCCTCGGCCTTGTGCTGCCTTGTGCCGACGATCCACCCAGGTCCATTCTGAAAATAAGAGCTTTCCTGCCAGATAATTGCAGTGGTGAGATGCTCGGCACAAGGCCGAGCATGAGACCTTGTCAGCAAACTGAGCGCCGACCTAACGGATGACCGGCCCCGAATCGCTGGTCTTCAAACCGCCACCGGCAAAACATTCATCCCCGTACACGAAGCAGCCTGAGCGCGTTGATCGTCACCAGCACCGTGGCACCGGTATCGGCGAGGATCGCCGGCCAGAGCCCGGTCATGCCGGCGATCGTCGTCACCAGGAAGACAGCCTTCAGCCCGATCGCAATGGTGATATTCTCAAGGATATTGCGCATCGTCCGCTTGGAAAGCGCGATCATCCGCGCCACGTCGCCGACGCGTCCATGCAGCACGGCGGCATCCGCGGTCTCCAGCGCCACATCGGTGCCGCCGCCCATGGCGATACCGATGTCGGCGGCGGCGAGCGCCGGCGCGTCGTTGATGCCGTCGCCGACCTTGGCGACGACGAAGCCCTGACGCTTCAATTCGCCGACGACCCGCTGCTTGTCTTCGGGCATCATCTCGCCGCGCCAGTCGATATCGAGCATGCCGGCGACGGCTGCCGCCGTCCGCTTGTTGTCGCCGGTCAGCATCATCGCCTTGACACCGGCCAATTTGAGCGCGGAGAGCCCCGCCCCGGCATCCTCGCGCGGCTCGTCGCGCATGGCGATCAGGCCGGCCGCAGTGCCATTGACGAGCAGCACCGATACGCTCTTGCCCTCATCATTGAGCCCTGCAATACGCGCTTCCTGCTCCCCGTTCAGCGCCCCGCACTCGCGGGCGGCGGGCGGCGACAAGAGATCCAATGTCTCGCCGCCGACCTTGCCGGTGACACCGTTGCCCGGCAGCGCTTCCAGTTCGAAGGCCGGCGGCACGGGCACGCCGTCCGCCTTGGCGCGGTGGAGAATCGCCAGTGCCAGCGGATGGCTGGAGCCCTGCTCGAGCACAGCCGCGCGCGACAGGAGCTGCGCCTCGCCCAATCCGAAGGAAACAATGTCCGTCACCCGAGGCTTGCCTTCCGTCAACGTGCCTGTCTTGTCGAAGGCGACCATCGTCACCGTGCCGAGCGTCTCCAGCACCGCGCCGCCCTTCATTAAGAGCCCGCGCCGCGCGCCCGCCGACAGCGAAGCGGCGATCGCCGCCGGCGTCGAAATGACGAGCGCGCAGGGGCAGCCGATCAGCAGGATGGCAAGGCCTTTGTAGATCCATTCACCCCACGCGCCGCCGAGAAACAACGGCGGAACGACCGCGACAAGTGCGGCGACGACGACCACGCCCGGCGTGTAATAGCGAGAGAACCGATCGATGAAGCGCTCCGTCGGCGCCTTCGATTCCTGCGCTTCTTCCACCAGCTTGACGACGCGGGCGATGGTATTGTCGGCAGCGGCCGCCGTGACGCGAACCCTGAGCACCGCATCACCGTTGACCGTACCGGCATAGACGCCGGCATCGACGCCCTTGCGCACCGGCGTGCTCTCGCCCGTCACCGGGGCCTCGTCGATCGCACTCTCGCCTGAGACGATGACGCCGTCCGCCGAAATGCGGTCGCCGGGGCGAACCATGATGACCGCGCCGACGGCAAGGCTTTCCGCCGGCACCTCCCGCATCTGGCCATTGTCTTCGAGCAGCGCGGTTTTCGGCACCAGGGCCGTCAGCGACTGGATGCTTTCGCGCGCCTTGCCCGCCGCCACGCCTTCGAGCAACTCGCCGACGAGGAACAGGAAGACGACGGTCGCCGCTTCCTCGCCCGCATTGATGATGACGGCGCCGACGGCGGCGATCGTCATCAGCATCTCGATCGAAAACGGCGTGCCGGACAAAGCCGCCATGACGGCTCGCCGCGCAATCGGCAGCAGACCGACCAGTATCGCGACGAAGAAGGCGTAGGACGCACTCGCCGGCACCACATGGCCGACGGCATAGGCGGCAACGAGCGCTCCACCCGAAAAAATGGTCAGCCGGCCCTTCCTGCTCCGCCACCAGCGACCGGCCATCGGCGCATGGTCGTCCCCATGCCGGCCGTCAATTTCCTTCTCGTCGTCATGGGCATGGTCGTGATCATGAGCGGTATGATCGTGATGATGGTGCGGGCGGTCTTCACGCGCGAGCTTCGCATTTCCGGTAAACGGCGAGACGGAATAACCAAGCCCCGTCACCTTCCTCTGGACTGCCTTGAGATCGCTGCTGCCGTCATGCCGGACGGTCATGGTGCCCGTCACCACCGAGACGGAGACATCGACAACACCTGCTACGCGCCTGACCGCGGTATCGATCTTGGTCGCGCAGGCAGCGCAATCCATGCCGCCGACCCTGTATCGTGTCTCGCTCGTCTCAACCATGATGCGCTTCCTTGTCAAACAGAAGCACCCCTCCTACATCCTCTAGCGACTAGAGGTGCAAGAGAAAATCATGAAAAAGATTACGATTGGCGAAGCGGCCCGCCGAAGCGGCGTCAAGGTGCCGACGGTGCGCTATTACGAGAGCATCGGCCTGCTCGCGGCCCCGAGCCGCAGCGAAGGCAACCAGCGATCCTTCGAACCTGCCGATATCAGCCGCCTCACTTTCATTCGTCATGCCCGAGAGCTCGGTTTCGAGATCGAGGCAATTCGCACGCTGCTCACATTGCAGGATGATCCAAACCAGTCCTGCGCCTCGGCCGACGCCATCGCCAAGGCTCGCCTCGCCGAAGTCGAGCAGCGCATCCGCAGCCTGATGGCTTTGAAGGCCGAGCTGGAAATGATGGTGGAGAGCTGCGGCCACGGCCGCGTCGACCAATGCCGCGTCATCGAGGTTCTCGCCGACCACGGTCAGTGCACACATTCTCACCATTGACGAACCTGTACTCTTGCAGGTGATCGGCGCCCGCGGCAAAACTGCGCCGGAAGGAATCGGGCGAAGACATCATGAGCCAGAAACGGATTGCGATCATCGGCGGCGGCCCCGCGGGTCTTGCAGCTGCCGAGCTGCTGTCGCTCTCCGGCCATGCGGTAACGATCTATGACGCCATGCCGACCTTCGCTCGCAAGTTCCTGCTGGCCGGCAAATCAGGCCTCAACATCACCCATTCGGAGGACTATGCCCGTTTCGTTACGCGCTTCGGAACGGCTTCAGCCCGTCTGCGTCCCGCTCTCGATGCCTTTACTCCCGGTGATATCAGGGATTGGGCCGCAGGGCTTGGTACCGAGACCTTCGTCGGCTCCTCCGGCCGGGTTTTCCCGAAGGTGATGAAGGCTTCTCCTTTGCTGCGTGCCTGGCTCAAACGGCTGGAAGAGCGGGGGGTTGCGTTGCGCACCCGCCACCGCTGGACCGGCCTTGTCGAAGACGGTTACGTTTTCGAAACGCCGGAAGGGCGTAGCATCGCCCATTGCGACGCCGCCCTGCTGGCGCTTGGCGGCGCAAGTTGGCCGCGCCTTGGCTCGGATGCGGCCTGGCTGCCGTGGCTGACCGAGAGAGGCGTCGAAATCGACGCCTTCCGGCCCGCCAATTGCGGCTTCGTCGTCGGCTGGAGCGCCAGCTTCAGTACGCGTTTCGCCGGCGAGCCCGTCAAGTCGGTCACCGCCACATCCGAAGCCGGCACCTTTCCCGGCGAGTTCGTCATCACCGGCAGCGGCATCGAAGGCAGCCTGGTCTACGCCCATGCGGCCAGCCTCCGCGACCGGCTGCAGCACCACGGCAACGCTGCCCTGACGCTTGACCTCGCCCCGGGCCGGACGACAGAAAGGCTGGCGCGCGACTTGAGGCGGCAGGACACCAAGTCGAGCTTTTCAAACCGCCTGCGCAAGGGCGCTGGGCTTGACGGCGTCAAGGCGGCATTGCTGCGCGAACTCGCGCCCGCCCGCGACTGGACCGATCCCGAACGTCTCGCCGGCGCGATCAAGGCTCTGCCGGTACCGGTTCTCGATACGAGGCCGATCGCCGAGGCGATCTCCTCTGCAGGTGGCATCCGCTGGACCAGCATCGACGAAGGCTTCATGCTGAAGGCGCTGCCGGGCACCTTCGTCGCCGGCGAGATGCTCGACTGGGAGGCGCCGACCGGCGGTTATCTCCTCACCGCCTGCCTTGCGACCGGCAGGGCAGCCGCGCGCGGCATCGAGGCCCGGCTGTCGCGATAGACATCGTTGGTCTTGAACCAGATCTAGATCAATGAAGTGGAGCACGATGTCGTGCGACCATCCTTGAAGCTTTTCAGCACTGCGTCTGATCACCAAGGGCGAAGAGGGAGGCCGCCGAGCGTGCAATTGCAAACCGGCCGCTTTTCCATCAGACTATGCTGAAGTTCCGTGGGAGGAGCAGATGCAGGAACAGTCAGCACATGCGGAGCATGTCTATACCTCTGCGCAACGGAATTCCGCTGCTGCGAGTTCTCCGATCGTCGCGTCGTGGCGGCGGTGTATGACCATGCATCGCCTCGTTCCCGAGGACGAACGCCCGCCGGTGCGTCTTACCGACCAGGAATTTCTTGACGCTCGTAAACAGTCGGAACAGCTGATCGCCGGCGCAACCGAGGAACTTGACCGCCTCTTTACCACGGTCGGCAGGGCCGGCTGCTGCATTCTTCTGACGGACAGGAAGGGCATTGCGCTGGAGCGCCGGGGCTCTGCCGGCGACGACAAGGATTTCTATGATCTTGGCCTATGGACCGGCTCGGTATGGACCGAGGCGAGCATGGGCACCAACGGCATCGGAACCGCCCTTGCCGACGAGCGTTCCGTCGCCATTTTTCGGGATCAACATTTCTTCTGCTCGAATATCCGCCTGAGTTGCACGACGGCCCCGATCCGCGATCATCGCGGCGAACTGGCCGCTGCACTAGACATCTCCACCTGCCGCGACGAGGTCAACGAGATGACGCTGGCGATCCTCACGCAGACCGTGCGCGACGCGGCGATGCGCATCGAGCTCAATCTCTTTCGATCGGCCTTTGCCGGCGCCCGTTTCCTGATGGTCCCGACGAGCGCGAATTCCGCCGCCGCCCTGCTTGCCGTCGACAGGCATGACCTTGTCCTTGGCGCCACCCGCGCCGCCCGGATCGCGCTGCAATTGGACGACAAACGGATCGCGGCCGGCATCCCCGCCGCCGATGCGCTCCATGAAGCCGCCGTCTCACAACAGGAAGAGATTGTGGAAGCGGAAAAAGCGGCCCTGCTGCGAGCGCTATCGCGCACCAGCGGCAATGTCTCACAGGCGGCGATCGCCCTCGGGATCAGCCGCGCCACGCTCCACCGGAAGATGAAGAAGTTGGGCCTGCATTAAACCAGGCGCCAGCGGTTCCATAGGACATCGCAATCAAAACGCGACCCTGTCGCATGTCTGCGACAGTGTGCGCTGCGGTATTGATCCTCCACCCTGTTCCCTTCGGCAAAACGCGCACATTTTGCTCCCACTGGTTCGATTGGAACCTGGATCATCAAGGGAGGATGACATGCTTCATCAGAAAATCGTGGAATCGCCGTTCAAGCTGAAATACGGCAACTATATCGGCGGCGAATGGCGCGAGCCGGTCGAAGGCAGATACTTTGAAAACGTGACGCCGGTCACAGGCGGAAAACTCTGCGACATCCCGCGCTCCGATGAAAAGGACATCAATCTCGCGCTGGATGCGGCCCACGCGGCCAAGGAAAAATGGGGCCGGACTTCGGCTTCCGAGCGCTCCAATATCCTCATGAAGATCGCCCAGCGGATGGAGGACAAGCTGGAACTGCTCGCCCAGGCCGAAACCTGGGACAACGGCAAGCCGATCCGCGAAACCATGGCGGCCGACATTCCGCTGGCCATCGACCACTTCCGCTACTTCGCCTCCTGCATCCGCGCCCAGGAAGGTTCGATCGGCGAGATCGACCACGACACCATCGCCTATCACTTCCACGAGCCGCTCGGCGTTGTCGGCCAGATCATTCCGTGGAACTTCCCGATCCTGATGGCGACCTGGAAGCTGGCGCCGGCACTTGCCGCCGGCAACTGCGTCGTGCTGAAGCCGGCCGAACAGACCCCCGCTTCGATCCTGCTCTGGGCGGAACTCGTCGGCGACCTGCTGCCGCCCGGCGTGCTCAATATCGTCAACGGCTTCGGCATCGAGGCCGGCAAGCCGCTGGCGACCAGCCCCCGCATCGCCAAGATCGCCTTTACCGGCGAAACGACGACCGGCCGGCTGATCATGCAATATGCCAGCCAGAACCTCATTCCTGTGACGCTGGAGCTCGGCGGCAAATCGCCGAACATCTTCTTCGCCGATGTGATGGCCGAGGATGACGACTTCCTCGACAAGGCGCTCGAAGGCTTTGCAATGTTCGCCCTCAACCAGGGTGAAGTCTGCACCTGCCCGAGCCGCGCCCTCGTGCAGGAATCGATCTACGACCGCTTCATGGAAAAAGCCGTCAAACGCGTCGAGGCGATCAAACAGGGCAACCCGCTCGATCCGGAAACGATGATCGGCGCCCAGGCATCGACGGAGCAGCTTGAGAAGATCCTCGCCTATCTCGACATCGGCAAGCAGGAAGGCGCCCAGGTTCTGGCCGGTGGCTCGCGCAATGATCTCGGCGGCGAACTGGCGAACGGCTATTACGTCAAGCCGACGATCTTTAAGGGCCACAACAAGATGCGTGTGTTCCAGGAAGAGATCTTCGGGCCGGTGGTGTCGGTCGCGACCTTCAAGACCGAGAAGGAGGCGCTGGAAATTGCCAACGACACGCTCTACGGTCTTGGCGCCGGCGTCTGGAGCCGCGATGCTAATCGCTGCTACCGGTTCGGCCGCGAGATCCAGGCCGGCCGCGTCTGGACCAACTGCTACCATGCCTACCCCGCCCATGCCGCCTTCGGCGGCTACAAGCAATCCGGCATCGGTCGCGAAACCCACAAGATGATGCTCGAGCATTACCAGCAGACCAAAAACATGCTGGTCAGCTACAGCCCGAAGGCACTGGGTTTCTTCTGAGAAGCTTTCTGAATGATGGGAGGGGAGTGTCAAAGCCCCTCCCTAACCCCTCCCCACAAGGGCCCTTGTGGGCAGGGGAACCGAGACCTTGGAGGAAGAACCATGGAAACGACCGTCAACGGCGAACCGCGTGTTCTCGCCACCGATGCGGCCCTCGATCTGATCGCGGAAATCAAGCGGGATCATCCCGATATCCTCTTCCACCAGTCCGGCGGCTGCTGCGATGGCTCTTCGCCGATGTGTTATCCTGCCAATGAATTCATGGTCGGCGACAGCGACGTCAAGCTCGGCGAGATCGGCGGCGTGCCGGTCTATATCAGCGCAAGCCAGTTCGAGGCATGGAAACATACGCAGCTTATCATCGACGTCGTGGCGGGCCGCGGCGGCATGTTCTCGCTCGACAACGGGCGCGAGAAACGCTTCCTCACCCGTTCCCGTCTCTTCGGCGGCGGCGAGGCCTGTGCCGTCCCGGATGCGACGGTCAGGACGGTTTGATATCTGCCGCTTGATGGACGCAACCGTTTTACATCCGGAAAGGGATCCGAGAACGCTCCCGTCGCGATGCTCACCTGGTTCCGGCCGAGAATTTCGCCTGTAGTATTCCCATAGTACCTGCTGCTGGGCGGTCTTTGTTAATCTTCGTCTGTTGGTTTCCAAGGAGGATGCGATGCCAGCTTCTAAGATCCTGATGATCACGGGTGACTTCACCGAAGATTATGAAACGATGGTGCCGTTTCAAACGCTGCTCGCCTGCGGCTATACGGTCGATGCCGTCTGCCCGGGCAAGAACGCGGGTGAGACCGTCGCCACCGCCATTCATGATTTCGAGGGCGATCAGACCTACTCGGAAAAACGGGGCCATAATTTCGCACTGAACGCCACTTTCGACAGCGTTCGGGCGGAGGATTACGATGCCCTGGTCATCCCAGGCGGCCGCGCGCCGGAATATCTTCGCCTCAATGCCGACGTCATCCAATCGGTCCGGCACTTCTTCGATGCCGGAAAGCCTGTGGCCGCCATATGCCACGGCGCGCAGCTGCTTGCCGCCGCCGGCGTGTTGAAGGGCCGCACCTGCTCGGCCTATCCGGCCTGTCGGCCGGAAGTCGAACTTGCCGGCGGCATTTACGCCGATATTTCCATCACCGATGCGGTCTCGGACGGCAACCTGGTC
Source organism: Rhizobium sp. NLR10b (assembly GCF_019685435.1). NCBI lineage: Bacteria > Pseudomonadati > Pseudomonadota > Alphaproteobacteria > Hyphomicrobiales > Rhizobiaceae > Rhizobium > Rhizobium sp. NLR10b. Next base: position 17,668 of record NZ_JABDWV010000029.1, read on the forward strand.
ACGGCGCCGGCCTGGCCGGCGCATCCCTCCTGGCTGCGGCAGTTCATGGCCGTGCTCGATGCCTCGTCATTACCTGAAACCAACGCCGCCTGACGAGGCGGCGCCGGGAGGGCGACATGTGTGAACTCTTCATCAAGGCGGATGCGCGGCTATGGGAAAGCACCACCCGGTCGTTGCGCATCGATGGCATGGTCACCAGCGTCAGGCTGGAGAACTTCTTTTGGTCGAAGCTTGAGGAGATTGCCCGGCGCGACGGAATGAACGTCGTGCAGCTGATTACTCGGCTGCACCATGAATCGATCGATGCCGGCCATGATCTCGGAAACTTCACATCCTTCCTGCGCGTCTGCTGCGCTCGCTACCTGGACCTGCAGCTCACCGGTGACATCCCGGCAGATGTCACCCGCCCGATCTCTGGGTTGGATGCGCCGGTCATCCTCGGCCGCGAACGGGAAAAGTATCACTGAAGGTTAGTAGACGAGACCGGGATGATGTCGGGCGGAGCTTTCAGCTCCGCCCGCATTCTCAAGATACCTGACTGGCGCGGCTGCGCAGGGGTTGCGTTGCGGCGCAGCCTGGACCAACAATGCGCGGCGTCCAGCACCGGCACCGTCAGGAGATCGCTTGCCATGAACGACCAGAAAGCCGTGATCGTCACGGGAGCCGGCGGCAACCTCGGCAGCGCCGTTGTCCGGGAGCTTGCCGGCGCCGGCGTAAAACTCGTCTGCATGAACCGTTCGAGCCAGGAGCTGGAAGCTTTGGCCGGCGAGCTTCCTGCGTCCGCCGAGTTTCTCTCGATCGCCGGAACGGAGCTCACCGATTACGCTTCCTGCGCCGCCGCCGTCGCCCGAGCCGTCAAGCGCTTCGGCGGCGTAGGCGCTCTGGTCAACACCGTGGGCGGGTTTCAGATGGGCCCGGTCGGGCCGGAAGCCCCCGCGCAATGGGATACCATGATGACGGCAAACGCCCGCACCGCGCTGACGATCAGCGCGGCGGTTCTCCCGACGATGAAGGCGGCAGGCTACGGCCGCATCGTACACGTCGCTGCGATGCCCGGCCTGAAGGCCGGTCCTAACCAGGCCGCCTATGCAGCCTCGAAAGCTGCCGTCATCCGGCTGACGGAAGCGCTTGCCGCCGAATGCCGCGACGACCGCATCACCGCCAACTGCATTCTGCCAGGCACGATCGATACCCCCGAGAATCGGGCTGCCATGCCCAATGCAAAAACGCACGCCTGGGTATCGCCGCAGTCGATCGCCCGGCTCATCGCCTTCCTGATCTCGCCCGCCGCAGCCGTCGTCACCGGCGCTGCGATCCCGGCGACCGGCCGCGAATAACAAAGTCCTGCCTGGCTTGCAGCGTCTGCGCCTCGATCACGTGGCATCTGGCGTGAGGTACGGTCCTTTTGTATTCTGGATGGCGACAAGGGCCGGGCTTGGGTCGAGCTTGTTTCAATGACAAAGGCGAAATGGCTTTCCGCATGAAGGTTGGGCTGTCTGGTTTTTGGACGGCCTCGTTCGATTCCTTTTATGTGGCGGGCAGGACAGCGGGCGGGACCATGGTGTTGATGATCGCATTGCGGCGGAATTTGCGGAATTGCGGCGGTCTTGATGACTGACAGGCCCGCACTGCGCACCGTCGGCGAGACCGGTCTGCGCGAGGAATGGTTCCTCGGCGTCAGCATCGCAACCAGCCTGATATTTCTCGCCTTTCCGGAGCAGCTCTTCCGTCGGCTTCCCGATCCGCTTTGGTTCGCCGTGGTTTTCGGATGGCTGTTTGCGGTCGTTCTCGGCTCCGCCCTGTCTGTCGTCCGGCATGCGGATCATCTGGCCGAGCGGCTGAAGGAGCCGTACGGCACGCTCATTCTGACGCTCGCCATAACCTCGATCGAAGTCATGGCGATCTCCGCCGTCATGATTCACGGCGAGAACAATCCCACGCTTGCGCGCGACACCCTGTTTGCGGTCGTCATGATCATCCTTAATGGCATGGTCGGCCTGTCATTGCTGCTGGGCGCCTGGCGGCGGCCGGAACAACAGCATAATCTCCAGGGCGCCAACGCCTATCTCGGCGTCATCGTGCCACTGGCGACGCTCAGCCTCGTCATGCCCACATTTCTTGCCGGCCCGGACGGCCAGCATCCATCGGCGCCGCGGCAATTGATACTGGGCATCGTCTCGGTCGGCCTTTACGCCACATTCCTGTTTCTCCAGGCTGGCCGCCATCAGGATTATTTCACGACCGACGCCAATCGCCACGCACATCCAGGCGAACACGCCCTTCCGCACCGGCCAGTCTGGCCGCATGCCGTTCTGCTCTTCGCCTACATGGGTCCGGTGGTCTTTCTGGTCGAACAGCTTGCGCGGCCGATCGATTACATCATCGAAACCCTGCACGCGCCGACCGCCTTCGGCGGCGTTGTCATGGCCATCCTTGTCGCGACGCCCGAGGCGATCAGCGCCGTGCGCGCATCCATCGCCGATAATCTTCAGCGCGCGGTCAATATCTTTCTGGGTTCAGTCCTGTCGACGATCGGGCTGACCGTACCCGCGATGCTCGTGGTCAGCCGTCTTTACGGACACCCGGTCACCCTTGGGCTGGAACACAGCGATCTGGTGATGCTCCTGCTCACCCTTGCCGTCAGCATCATTACCTTCGCCAGCGGTCGCACTCATCTCATGCAGGGTGCCGTTCATCTGGTGCTTTTCCTGGCTTACGTGCTTCTCATCTTCCAGCAGTGATCTCCGCCCGAGAACAGAGAAGTAAAGAGTTCCACGCTCCGTCGGTCCTCCGCTATGATGACCGCATTTCTTGTATAGAGCTTGCAAGCATCGCAGCTTGCAGGATCGTCAAGATTATATGGAGACCGGAGTTGAGCTCACTGTTGCTTGGCGGGATTGTATTTGTCTTTCTGTCGGCGGCAACATCGATGGGAATGATGGTGCGCGGCCGCTTGCCGGATCATCATCTCAGCCCGGAATCCAAGGATGCCATCAGGCTCGCAACCGCGGTGGTCGGAACGCTGTCGGCCTTGGCCCTCGGTCTGCTGATCGCATCCGCCAAATCGAGCTATGACGATGCCGAAGTCGAGATGAGGACGGCGGCTGCGCGGGTTCTGCTGCTGGACCGCGTCATGGCGCAATACGGCCCGGAGACCGATCATGCCCGCCAGTTACTGCGCCAGCTGATCGAGAGGCGGCTGAGTCGCGGCTGGAGTGCCGAGACCACCGACGAGCCATCGCGCAAAGCGCCCGGGGAATACCAGGACATTGAGGCGGTTCAAGGCGACCTTCGATCGCTGTCGCCGCGCGATGCCATGCATCATTCCCTCCAGGCGCGCGCTCTCGATGTGAGCGGCATGGTGGCCGAAACCCACTGGCTGCTGGTCGAATCCGGCAGCGAGGGCCTGCCCTGGGCCTTCCTTGCCGTTCTCGTCTGTTGGCTCTCGCTGCTTTTCACGACCTTCGGACTCCAGGCACCGCCGAACCCCACAGTGCTGTCAATTCTCTTCGTCTGCGCCTTATCCGTCGCCGGCGCCGTCTTCCTGGTTTCGGACATGGCCAATCCTTACATCGGCTTGGTCCGCGTTTCCGACGCACCGTTGCAGTCCGCCCTCGAACGGCTGGGTAAACCGTAGCCGGCTTACGATCTCCGATGGGGCTGGCAGACCTTCACACTGCTCCTTCGACACTGCGAAGCAGTTCAATTGTGCATCAAGGACTATTGCAATTTTTAGCAATGCCGCGACATAATATCGCATGCCTTGAACCTTCGGCAGGCCGGTGGGGGCCGCCGTCGAGGCACGCAGCGAAAACTGGGCTCTTGACATGTCGAGGCGGCGGCAATGCGTGGGGGATTGCATCAGGGTCTGCGATTTTTTCTGACACTTGCCGGCTTGGCGCTTTTCGTCGGCTGTGAGGAAAGCGGGAACACTTATGTTCCTCCTCCACCTGCCGTGGTTCGGGTCGCACAGCCCGTCCAGCAACCGGTCACGCTTTATTTCGAGCTCACCGGCAATACGGCGCCGCTCAACGCCGTCGATATCGAGGCGCGTGTCCAGGGCTATATCCAATCCATCGATTACCAGGACGGCATGATGGTGAAGAAGGGCACCAAGCTTTTCGGCATCGAACGCGACACTTACCAGGCGCAACTGGATCAGGCGAAGGCATCACTCGCCTCACAACAAGCCTCGCAGGTCGGCGCGAAGCTGGAATATGACCGTCAGCTCAATCTGTCGAAGCAACAGGTCACCACCCAGACCGCGGTCGACAGTGCCAAGGCAACTCTCGACGAGGCGAATGCCGCCATTCTCAACGCCCAGGCCAATGTCGATCTGGCGACGATCAACCTCGGCTACACGGAGGTGCTCGCTCCCTTCGATGGCATCGTCACCGATCACCTCGTCGACATCGGCACGCTGGTCGGCGTGTCCGGCCCCACCAAACTCGCCAGCATCGTCCAGACCGATCCGCTTTATGCCTATTTCAACGTCAGCGAAACGCAGGTGTTGATGATCAAGGAAACCCTGGCAAAGCAAGGACATACTTTCAGGCAGACGGACCTTCCAAGCATCCCCGCGGAGATCGGTCTGCAGACCGAGGAAGGCTATCCGCACAAGGGACATCTCGACTACGTGTCGCCTCAACTCGATGCCTCCACAGGCACGCTTCAGGTGCGCGCGCTGTTCGACAACAAGGACCACGCCATGCTGCCCGGCCTCTTCGTCAGAGTTCGGGTGCCGGTCGGCCACGATGACAAGGCTCTACTGGTGCGCGACGACACGATCGGAACGAACCAGCTTGGCACCTACGTACTGGTTCTCGGGAAGGACGATGTCATCGAGCAGAAGCAGGTCAAGATCGGGCAGCGTGAGGGCGCGCTCCGGGTCATCCAATCCGGCCTCGATCCGGCTGACTGGGTGGTGACCCAGGGAGTTCAACTGGCCATACCCGGCAGCAAGGTCAGCCCCGAGAAGATGGAAATGAACCCGACGGCCAACGCCGCTGGCGATGCCAAGGCCGACACCACCACGCAATGAATTCGCCGTCACGCTTCATCTGAACGTCTGAGGACAACAGCATGATCTCGCGTTTTTTCATCGAGCGTCCGGTGCTTGCCAACGTGCTGGCATTGGTGTTCGTTTTGGTCGGCGCGGTTGCCCTGTTCCAGCTGCCAGTGGCGCAGTATCCAAATGTCGTCCCGCCGACGGTGCAGGTGACGACCCGCTTTCCCGGCGCCAGCGCACAGACCCTCGTCGACACCGTGGCGCTGCCGATCGAGCTGCAGGTCAACGGCGTGCAGGACATGCTGTACATGCAGTCGACCAGCGCCAGCGACGGCACCTATTCGCTGATCGTGACCTTTGCAATCGGAACGGATCCGGATCAGGCGCAGGTTCTGGTGCAGAACCGGGTCGCGATCGCAATGTCATCGCTTCCCGAAGCGGTGCAGCTTCAAGGCGTGACGACGCAGAAGAAATCGACCGCCATCCTCGGCTTCGTCAGCCTGGCCTCGCCCGACAGCCGCTATGACAGCCTGTTCCTGTCGAATTACGCCGTCATCAATCTGCAGAACGAACTCGCCCGCCTGCCTGGCGTCGGCAACGTGACGGTGTTCGGCGCCGGCCAATATGCCATGCGGATCTGGATGGATCCGAACCTGCTGCAGGCACGCGGCCTGACGCCGCAGGATGTCGTCAATGTCGTGCAGCAGCAGAGCCAGGAGGTCACCGCCGGCCAGATCGGCATTCCGCCGGTGCCGAAAGGGCAGGTCTTCCAATACACGCTGAATGTCAACGGCCGGCTGAACGAAGCGGCCGACTACGAGAACATCGTCGTCAAGGTCGAAAGCGGACAGGGCGGCCGCATCACGCGTGTGCGCGATATCGGCCGCGTCGAACTCGGCGCCCAGACCTACAGCCAGTCCTTCACGCAAAACGGCCGGCCGGCGGCCGGCATCGGCATTTTCCAGCTGCCGGAAGCCAACGCCATTGCCGTGGAGCAGGCGGTGAATGCGAAGATGGCGGAGCTCTCGAAGAATTTCCCGCCGGGCCTCGAATATCATCTGCCGTTCGATACGACGAAATTCGTCAAGGCCTCCATCGACGAGGTTTACGTCACCTTGATCGAGGCGGGCGTGCTCGTTCTCATCGTCATTCTGGTTTTCCTGCAGGATTGGCGGGCCATGCTCGTGCCGGCGACCACCGTTCCCGTCACCATCATCGGCGCCTTCGCGGCCATGGCGGCCTTGGGCTTCACGGTCAATCTGTCGACGCTGTTTGCCATCGTTCTGGCGATCGGCATCGTCGTCGATGATGCCATCGTCATCGTCGAAGGTGTCGCCCGGCACATCGAGGCCGGCATGTCGGGCCGCAAGGCGGCAGAGAAAGCGATGGAGGAGTTGCTCGGCCCCGTCATCGGCATCACGCTGGTGCTGATGGCCGTTTTCATTCCGGCCGCCTTCCTGCCCGGCCTGACCGGGCAGCTCTATCGGCAGTTCGCGCTCGTCATCGCCGCCACCGCATTGATCAGCGCCGTCAATGCCGTGACGCTGAAACCGACGCAATGCGCTCTTTGGCTGCGAGCACCGGTGCCGCCCGAGAAACGCAACGTCTTCTATCGCGGCTTCAATCGGGGCTATGACTGGGGCGAACGCCACTATGCCGGATTGGTCGGAGCGATGACCCGTCACAGCGGCATCATGGCGATCGCAGCACTCGTGCTGATCGGCGTCGCCGTCTGGGGGCTCACGCGCCTGCCGACGGCATTCCTGCCGATCGAGGATCAGGGCTATGTGCTGATCAGTGCGCAATTGCCCGATGGCGCCTCGAAAGAGCGGACCGATGCCGTCATGGAAGAGGTCGGCAAGATCGCCGAGGCCGCCCCTGGCGTCGATCAGGTGCTGACCATCAGCGGCCTTTCGGTTCTCGACAACAGTGCCAGCCTGCAGAATGCCGGCGTCGCCTATGTCATTCTCAAGGATTGGGACGAGCGCGGCAAGGAGAAAAGGCAGGACCTGCTGTCGATCTATCAGCATCTGAACGACGCGCTGCAGCATGTGCTGACCGCCAAAACGCTGGTGGTCGTACCGCCTCCGATACAGGGCATCGGCAATGCCAACGGCTTTACCATGCAGGTCGAACTCCGCAACGGCGTCAACGACTATCCGCTGCTGCAATCGCTTGCCGATACGATCGTGAAGAACGGCAATGCCCAGTCATCGCTGCAAAGGCTGAGCACGCCGTTTCGCTCGAACGTGCCGCAGCTTGCGGTCTCCGTCGATCGCATCAAGGCGGAGACGCTGGGAATTACCGTGGGGCAGGTTTTCTCGGCACTCTCCGGCTATGTCGGATCGAGCTATGTCACCCAGTTCAACAAATTCGGCCGCACCTTCCAGGTCTATGCGCAAGCCGCCTCCGATTTCCGCGTCAGCCCCGACGATATCCGCAATCTGAAGGTCAAGGCCGGCGACGGGACGATGGTGCCGCTCGGCACGGTGATCGATGTCACGACGACAGAAGGCCCCTCGCTGATCAGCCTCTACAATCTTTATCCCACCGCCACCATCGTCGGCGGACCGGCCGCCGGCTTCAGTTCCGGGCAGTCGCTCGAGGTCATGGAGCAGATCGCCGACCATACATTGCCGCCCGGAGCCGGCTTCGAATGGACCGCGCTCTCCTATCAGGAAAAAGCCGTGGGCGGGCAGATCTACTTCATCTTCGCGCTCGCCATGCTGCTCGTCTATTTCGTGCTCGCCGGCCAATATGAAAGCTGGATCCTGCCGCTGGCAGTCATACTTGCCGTGCCGCTCGCCCTGCTCGGCACGGTGGCGGCACTGACGGCAGCAGGCGTGGCCAACAATCTCTATACCCAGATCGGCCTGATCCTGCTGATTGCGCTGGCCGCCAAGAATGCCATCCTCATCGTCGAATATGCGCGTGAAAAACGGGCGGAAGGCATGGAAATCCTGGAAGCGGCCGTCGAGGCCGCCCGGCTGCGTTTCCGGCCGATCCTGATGACGTCCTTCGCCTTTATCCTCGGTGTCCTGCCGCTTGTGCTGGCGACGGGCGCCGGCGCATCGGCCCGCAAGTCGATCGGCATATCGGTCTTCAGCGGCATGATCGCCTCGACCTGCCTCGCCATCCTCTTCGTTCCTTCCTTCTACGTGCTGCTGCAGCGCCTCGAGGAATATTGGAAGCGGCGCGGAGCCACCGTAAACGCGGCCGCGAGGGTGACGGAAACGGAGATATCGAAAGTCGGGTAAAGCAATCGCGGCAGTTATTGCACGATCACCTGCACATAGACGCTCCCGCTCTTGGCGTAATAGGACGACCCGCACCGATAATAATAGCCGCCATAATAGGCACCGTAGAGACAGCCTGCCGGAAGCACGGCGATGGTCGTCGCCGTCCGCGTCACGACCCGCCGCGTCGTTCTGCGGGCAACGCCCGCATAAGAGAGCGGCGTCAACGGCCTGCCGATGACGGCGCCCGCCGGCGTGGCGAACCCGATCGACAGCGCCATGGAACCTTGGCCCTCGACGCGAAGGTCGGTAAATGTCAGGACACCGGCCAAGCCGAGAATGAACAGCAGCTTGTTATAGGTCATTTCGCTTCTCCCGCATCGGCAGCCGCTGGAAGCTCATCGAGCGATTGCAGCTCGCTGAGATCGACCGTCTTGGCACTGCCGGGAATCTCGATGTTGTAGGAAACGGCCGCGACATCTGCTCCACTCTTGAAATCGCTGATTTCGAGCATGTATTGCGGCGCCTGGACGACGTGCTTGCTGGTGATGACGTAACGGCGCGGGATGGGCTGCGCGCCGGTCTGTATCCAGATCTGCCAGTCGATCTCAGGCGTTCGGAAGGCCAGATATTCGCATTCGACGCCATCCACGAAAGCACTGGAAATATGCTTGGCTTCCGTCACATCGGACATGAGCTCGCCGTAGACGTTGGAGGATAAAAGATCGGCGCCCGGCGCTTCGACACCCGCTGTCATCAGGCGGTCGATAAGATCATCGAGCGAACCCTTGCCATCGATCTTCGCATAGGCGTCGAGATTCTTGCCGTGTACCGTCAGCGACGAACCATCGAAACTGACGTCGATATCCGCGAAGCCGCCGGTCCTCGTCACGCGCAACTTATCGGGACGGGTCAGGTTCACGGTCCCCGAGCTCACGAACTGGAGCTTCTCAAAGGCAGGCGTCACCGCTTCGAGCGATGATTGATATGTAAAGGAGATCGTCTTCTGCGCCGTCAGAAAATCGGACATCTTCTTGAGCAGCTCTTTTGCATCATCCGCCCAAGCGCTCGTCGGCAGCACCAAACCGGCAGAAACCGACGCATAGATAAGCATCCGCTTCAATAGCGGAAAAGGGAAAGTCGATGACATGGCAATGCCTTTCGTTCGTGTCGTCATTGATTTCATCGAATTGCAGATGGCCGCTGATGGATATTCCGCAGCCGGACTTGAAATGTGAGAGATGCCATGCAGCCGGCAGGCAACGCGTGCTTGCCGGTCTTCGTGGGGTCGCGCACCGAATTTCTCGCCGGGGCGCGACGACCTCTTTATGAGATCAAGCGTCGAACGGGCGCTACAATCCCGAAGTGAGCACGCGGTGGCACTCCGGCGATACGCGCTCTAGATTGTCGCGCAGGCAGGCGATGCCCCGCCCTCCGCCTAGAGGGACCATGCGGCACAAGGCGCGGAAGTCCGCGCCGCAGGTTTCCCGCAGGATCATCACTTCCTCTCGCGGCGACAAGGCCGGCATCATTGCTCGTGGGGCCGGGGTGATCGCACCGGTGGCAGCCGCATCGTTGGTTGTCGGTGCCGCCGATCCCCCCAATGCGGCGACGGCTTGCTGACATGGCATCGATAGAGCGGCGTTATGTTGTTGCAGACAGCTGAGAGCCGCCGCACCTCCCGGAGTGACGCCGGAACATTGCGCCATGAAATCGCGCTGGCAGGCCGATTTGAGGGCATTCCGCTGCGCCTCAGTCGGCTGGTGCGGCGGCGCGCCGGTCGCTGGCGCCGGCGTTGGCTCCGCGGATGTCGATTTGGGTTTGACGTTCACCGCCGAAACCGCTTTCTGGCAGCCGGCTGAAAGTGTGGCGCTATGCTGCTGGAGGCAGGTGAGCGCCTCGATTCCTCCCGGCGTCACCCCCGAGCATTTCGCGATGAAATCGGAGCGGCACTCTGCCCTGATCGCGTCACGCTGTTCGTCGGTCGGCGCTTGCGAGGACGCAACCCCGGCTAAAAACAGCAGCGCGCAGAACGCGGGCAACGCGGAGATTGCCGATAGAATACGACGCCTCCCATGCGGAGACGTCAGTAGAGAAGATCCCCATTTTCGCATGATTCCCCCCTATAAATCTTATCTACTTCATGAAATCGAACTGCTCGCTGAATAGGATAATAGGCGCCGCCGGATGGACGGACGTTGCTTGCTACTACGAAAATATAAGGTGCGCCTGAGCTAGGTATATTAGAATATTATCCTTTTAGCAACTATCTCGTCATCACTTGAAAATCGATGGCAACTTGGGGGACTACCGCTCCTGTCTCGCAGAAACGCAAAAAGCCCGCTATTTTGCGGGCTTTAGAGGATGGTATAGTGTCGGTTCGGAAGAATTATTCAGGAATTTTTCGTCCGGGCTGCGTCGGCTTTTCCTTCTTGCGGGCCGCAGATGAGGCGTCAAATTCTCGAGCTGTTACCAAACAAAAAGCCCGCACGAGGCGGGCTTTTTGGGAAGATTGGTTGCGGGGGCAGGATTTGAACCTGCGGCCTTCAGGTTATGAGCCTGACGAGCTACCGGGCTGCTCCACCCCGCGATATTTCATTCCG